>JBFHXL010000184.1:0-4483 GCA_041599035.1 Thiobacillus sp.
GCAGCGAAACAACACCGCCCCGACGGGGCCCAGCGGCGCCAGCAGCACGAACCAGAACAGCACGCCGAACATCTGTCGATGGCTCGCTGCCATCACCTGCTCGATGCTGGTGCGCACGATGTCATCGGCGCTGAAATGGCTGGCGTCGCCGCTGCGCCAGCCATCGAGCAGCGTGCGTGCGGCATCGACATCTCCGGCGCGCAGCAGCTGCGCAATCTGCCCGGCGGTATCGGTGAAATATCTGGAACCCAGGGTGAAATACAGCACCGCCACATTCCAGCCCCAGCCGAGGATGGGACTGATGCCGTCGAGCACGAGAAAAATCAGCCACACGCCCGCCAGCACCGGCACCATCGCCAGCGCCCAGGCAATCGAACCGTGGCTCAATTCGCCCGCGTTAAAACGGTGTTCCAGCCACTGGATGAAACGGGTGTAGTGCCGATAGTGGGGCAGCGGGTAGCGCAACGGGCGCACATGCTCAAGAACAACGGCGCAGAGGACGGAGAAAAAGGCCATTAGCGATCCATTTCCAGAGTAAAGGTGCCGATCTGGCTGGGCTGATCGGCTGGGCGATACAACTCGACCGTCGGCATGAGGATTTTTTTCCCGTGCGGCTCCAGGGTATCGGACAGGGCCTGATACGCCTTCGACGGCGCCAGCAGGACCGCCGCCTGGACCTGTGCCGCATAAACCGGCCGCTGCGCGATGCGGCCCTCTTGCAGGCCTTCCGGAATCGGTGCGTTGTCGGCCAGGACATAGCCCAAATGGGCGCGCACCTTGCCGTTGTCGGCCCGCGGGTCGCTCAGGATCACGCTGATCGTGTCCCCCGCCGGCACTCCGGCCGCCGTGAATTTTTCCAGCACCTTGCGCTGCGATGAACGCATATTGCTGATCGGGCCAGCATAATCGAGATAGGCATAACGATAAGGCCCGGCCTCGGTTTCCACAACGCTGACCGACCTGAACCCACCCCACCACCAGAACACCGCCAGCAGCGGCAATATGAATGCCAGCACAAAAGCCGGCCACTGTTTCCTGAGCACCGATAACTCCCTATTTCTGCAACCGAAGATACCACAAGCCCGGCACGCATTTGCCGACGTATCGTAGTGCATGCGCATTATGGCGCCGGCAAGTGTTCAAGTCTTCTGAGCGGCCTTCCAAAACGGGGATTCGTAACCGGAAATGCGACGCGCCGGGCAGATTGCGCTGGCCCGGCCCACACCAAGGCGATGCTTATAATGAAGAATGCCTTTACGGGAGCCCGTCATGCTCGCTCGCCTGCTGCTTGCCTTGTTATGCCTGTTGCTGCCGCCTGCTACGTATGCGGATCAACTTGCGGATCAACCGGACACGATGGCTACGGTCACCGTACCCATGAAAGCGATCAAGGTGGGGCCCCACAGCTACTTTGTGCAGGGCCTGCCGGGTGCGGCGTCGAGCGAAAACCAGGGCTTCATGTCCAACGCCGGCTTTGTCGTCACCCGTGATGGCGTGGTCGTCTTTGACGCGCTCGCCTCGCCGCCGCTGGCCAAAAAGCTGCTTGGACTGATCCGCGGGATCACGACGCAGCCGATCAGGCGCGTCATCGTCAGCCACTACCATGCCGATCACTACTACGGGCTGCAGGTATTCAAGGAAGCCGGCGCCGAGATCTGGGCGCACCACCTCGCCGAAGGCAGCACCCGCAGCGAAAGCGCCGCAGCCCGCTATGCTCAGCGCAAGCAGGCGCTTTTTCCGTGGGTAGACGACGCCACCCGGCTGCTCGAAGCCGACCGCTTTCTGCCGGGCGATACCGGGTTTGAAATGGGCGGACTTCATTTCGTCCTGCGCTACGTTGGCCCAGCCCACTCCAGGGAAGATCTGGCCATGCTAGTCAGGGAAGATCGCGTGCTGTATGCCGGCGACCTGGTGTTCCGCGGTCGGGTGCCGTTTGTCGGCGACGCCGATAGCCAGGCCTGGATCGCGGCGCTCGACACGCTCATTGCAATGCAGCCACGTGTCCTGGTTCCCGGCCACGGCGCCTATTCACGCGTGCCGCAGACCGACCTCGTGTTCACCCGCGACTATCTGCGCTATCTGCGCGCCCAGCTGGGCGAGGCCGCGCGCAATCTGGTTCCTTTCGAAGAGGCCTATGACGCCATCGACTGGTCGAAATACCGTTCCATGCCGGCGTTCGACGAGGCCAACCGGAGCAATGCCTATAACCAGTATCTGCGGCTCGAGGCGGAAGGCGGGCCGTAACGGGCGATGCCACGGGACCCGTCAAGCACGGGGCGCGCGCCTAGCTCAATATCAGCTTCAGGCCGATCAGTATCGTCACCGCTTCGAATGCCCGCTTGACCCACAGATTGCCTTTGCTGATCGCCACGTGGCTGCCCAGATAGCCTCCGATGATCGCGCCGGCCAGAAGCGCCGGCATCCAGCCCCAGGCCACGGTTCCGATCAGGCCCAGCACCAGTGCGCCGGTACCGTTCCACACCAGCCCGCACAGGATCAAGGTATAAGCCACGGCCCGGGTGTAATCGAGCCCGAAGTAGCGGATGAGCCAGATGGTGAGAAAGAGCCCGGTGCCGCTGGTGATCGAGCCGTTGAGAAAGCCGATCACAAATAGCCCGGCGCAGCCGCCGACCAGCGCCGCACCCTGCTGGTTTTTGGGGGCATGTTCCATGCCGAGCCGCGGCTTGAACACCGAATAGAGTCCCAGCCCCAGCGTCAGAACCCCCAACGCCAGGGTGGCGATACGCTCGGGAATCTGCAGGATCGTGACCGCCCCCAGCACCACGCCGGGCAAGCCGGCGCCCAGAATGATCAGGGAGAAACGACGCTCGAGATGCGAGGTCTTGAGATGGCGCAAGGTGGCGCCCAGGCCGAGCGCCACGCTGGCAAGCTTGTGCGTGGCCAGTGCAACGCCAAAAGGCAGGCCCAGAAAAATCAGCATGGGAAACTGGATCAGGCCTGCCCCGCCGCCTGACAAGGCGGAGAAGAAGTTGGCAGCAAACGCTGCGACAAACAGAACCAGCTGATCGAGCACGCGTTGAATTTATGCGGTAATGCCGATTTCAGCCGGCAGTTTGGCGTAAACAAGCTTCAGTCCCGCCTCGGCGATGGCCTTCAACAACTGGTCGGCCACCGACGTGTCGACGAAAAACTCCACCACCACCGGCAACTCGCCCGCAAGTTCAAAAAATCCCGCGTCATGGCGGCCGTGACGGCCAAAGCCGGCGAGCGCGCGGAATGCCGAGCCACCGCCGATGCCGAGCCGCTGCGCTTGATCGAGCAGCCATTCGTAGGTCAGCCTGCCCTGATGGCGGCTTGCTTCGGCGACGAATACCTGCAGACAGACTGTGCTCATTTGAGTAGCCTCATCGAATAAAAACCCAAACCGGTCGCCATAAAGGAGCCCGTCATGTGAGCGAATGCAATCAGGCCGCCCGTCATCCACAGGCCGCGCATCAACGCGGTGACCACTTCAGCGGAAAAAGTGGAAAACGTGGTCAGCCCGCCGAGCAGGCCGGTGATGAGAAACAGACGCGCTTCCGGCGGCAGACCGGGATGCTCCGAAAACCAGGCGATGACCAGGCCGATCAGATATCCACCGATCAGATTGGCGGCCAGCGTGCCGAGCGGCATGGAGGGAAATACCGGGTTCAGCCACAAGCCCAGTCCCCAGCGCAGCCACGCACCGATGGCCGCACCCAGGCCAATTGCGAGGAAAGCGGTCATGTCAGGTGTATCGCAGCTGAAATCATTCGCGCATTCTAGCCGACAGTGTCCCTCACTGACTGCAACCCCTCCTGTAAATCGGGTCATGCATGGCGCAGGGTCCCGGCAGGCCCGGATGCCGGGGACCCGGATGCCGACCCCTCGTACGCTCCGGATTCGGCCGCCTGTCCTAGATTAAAAACACACGAAACAGGGAGAGGACATCATGGTCTACACGAATCGCCGGCAGGCTGCCGATTTGCTGGCCGACGCCCTCTCAGCATACAAGGGCCAACATCCGCTGATCCTGGCCATTCCACGCGGGGCGGTGCCGATGGGATATCTACTGGCTCAGGCACTGGACGGCGAACTCGATGTGGTGCTGGTGCGCAAGCTCGGCGCACCGCTCAATCCGGAATTCGCCATCGGCTCGATCGACGAATCGGGCTGGACCTATGTTGCAGACTACGCGGAGTCGGCCGGCGGCACGCCCGCCTATCTGGAACAGGAAAAGCAGGCCCAACTCGCCACCCTCCGTAAACGCCGCGCGCGATTCACCCCGCTGCGTCCGCCGATCGATCCGGCGGGACGCATCGTCATTGTGGTGGACGATGGCCTTGCCACAGGCGCGACGATGATTTCGGCGCTGCATGCCCTGTGCGGCAGGAAACCGGCACGCCTGATCTGCGCGGTGCCGGTGGCGCCACCCGACACGCTGGAAAAGATCCGGCCGTATGCCGACGAGGTGGTGTGTTTGCAGGCACCGGAATTCTTCCGC
>JBFHXL010000185.1:0-4483 GCA_041599035.1 Thiobacillus sp.
CGCCCAGCGCGACCCCTGGCGGCGCGCGGTGGAGAACATGCTGACGCGGATGGATAGCGAATTCTTCATGCCGGGCTTTGGCTGGCTGATGAACCAGGACTCCTCGCGCCGCGATACCCTGCGCGAAGGCATGCTGAAGCAGTATGCGCAGCTGAACGATTTTCTGCTGCAGCATGCGCCGTCCGGCCCGTTTCTGTTCGAGGACTTCGGCTGGGCGGAAACGGTTTTCACGCCCTTCTTCCAGCGCTTCTGGTTTCTGGAATATTACGAAGACTTTGCTCTGCCCGATGCGCCGCGCTACGCACGGGTGCGCCAGTGGGTGGACGCCTGCCTCGCGCATCCGGCCGTGCAGCAGGTGACGAAGGAAGAGGTGGTCAAGCTCTATTACGACTTCTCGAAAGGTGCAGGCAACGGTTCCTTGCCTCCCGGCCGCACGCGTTCGTCCCTGGTCTTCGAACCTGACTGGCGCAGCCGTCCCTGGCCGCCGAAGAACAAGTACGAACATAGCGCGACCGATGTTGAATTAGGCTTGTGACCAGATATTCCGATGCGGCAGATTCATCACGAAAGCCTCCCGACGAAGCACACCGCATTTCTGTGCCGTGGCTTCATGACCGTCCCTTGGCAACGTCATTGATCTGATTGATCGGCACAGCCAGGCTGGCCGGGTACTTGCGCCCGTCGATGGCAACGAATGTTTCATCCTTGGTCAGCGTGCCATATACCAGCCAAGGGGCGCCATACTTGAGCACCTGCCCCTCGTCCAAAACGATGTAATGGCTCGGAAGTTCCATGCCTCACTCCTTTCTTCAACTGCATTAAATTGCGCCGCTGCGTGAAGGCGCCATGATTCCGCTTGCCCCGGATCCATTCGGCCGAACCCGCCCTGGTGATCGGGACATCAAGAACGCCTGGCTGGATGGCTCATGTGTTGTCTTATGCGCTTTAGCGCACCGAGCGATATACGCTTTCCTTTTCCGGCTTGCTCAGAACCAGTTGCCAGAGCTGTCCCTGGCGGGAACGGAAAAAGCCGGCGCAGCTCAGCAGGTAATATTTCCACATGCGGTAAAAGCGCTTCCCATACTTTTCTTCCAGAAAGGGCCAGGCCGTTTCGAAGTTTTCCCACCAGGCCATCAGGGTGTGGTCGTAATCCGGGCCAAAGTTGTGCCAGTCCTCGATCAGAAAGCGCCCTTCCAGGGCTGACGTCATTTCCCTGGCCGAGGGCAGCTTGCCATTGGGGAAGATGTATTTGTCGATCCATGCGTCGGTCTTGGGTGACGTGACGGCATTGCCGATGGTATGCAGCAGGAACAGGCCGTCATCCTTGAGGGTGCGCTGGACCGTATCGAAATAGGTAATGTAGTTTTTCGGGCCGACGTGCTCGAACATGCCCACGGAAACGATCTTGTCGAATGTATCGGTGAGGTTTCGGTAATCCATCAGTTCGATTGACACCGGAAGGCCGGTGCAACGCTTTTGCGCCAGCTTCTGCTGTTCTTTCGAGACGGTGATGCCGACCACTTCAACGCCGTAGTGCTCCGCGGCAAAACGCGCCAGCCCGCCCCATCCGCAGCCGATCTCGAGCAGACGCTCGCCGCGCTGCAACTCCAGCTTGCGGCAGATCATATCCAGTTTTTTCTGTTGCGCATCCCGCAGCCCGGCCGCGTCATGCCAATAGGCGCAGGAGTAGCTCATGGTCGGATCGAGCATGGCCTCGAACACGTCATTGCCGATGTCGTAATGCTGCTCGCCCACCTGAAAGGCGCGCTGACTGGATTGAAGATTGAACAGGCTGTGGCGCAGGATTTCACCCAGCAAGCGCAGCCGCGACCAGTTGTCGATTTTTTCCTCGACCTGGGCGCTCAGCAGGCGATGGAACATCTGGTCCAGGCGTTCACACTCCCACATCCCGTCCATGTAGGCCTCGCCGAACCCGAGCGAGCCTTTGGCAAGGACACGCTGATATAGCCGCTCGTCAAACACCTGGATATCCCACGGAGCATCGCCGTTGATCGAAATGCCTGCCTCGGCAGTGAGCTGACGAATGACATCAGGTGGATCCTGAAGCACCGGGGCTTTTCCAGCAGGCTCGAGAACCAGCGCATCTTCTATTTGCATTGAGTGGACTCCCTTTCCGATAAACATAAGGAGTTCATAATATATATTTGTACTATATATTTAACAAACGATGCTTTTTGCTATTACATATCGACAGTATCGATATTAAAGATTGACATGGGCGTTCGCGAGTGCTTGGAGCGAACGCGCAGGGATGCGAGCCGATGACGCGCATGCGCCCCCTTCCAGCACAATCCCGGCCGTTCAGATACCCGTTGTCTCACGCAATTGCGGTTTTTGAACGCCACCGTTCAATCGCTCTCTGTTTGCCGCGCAACCGTCCGGGCACTTTTTCAACCACGCCCTACCTAGCCACGGTTTCGAACGATGACCATGTGATGGAGAAGGTTATTGGGGTTTTTCATGGTCTATGTTTCCCACAAGAGGCTGCGTGTTTCCTGACGTGACCATCCGTTGCATTTCCGCTTGCCGCAAGGCGTCCGACCATTGGTCTTCCGGTCGCTGCTTGGCCCTGCCTTAAGCGCAACCCGAGGAGATCAGCATGAAACCATTACAGGCGGCCGAGATAGCCGCATTCAAGACACACTTCAGCGGAGAAACCCTGGTTCCTGGCGACGCGGGCTTCGATACCGCGCGCCAGATCTGGAACGCCATGATCGACCGCAAGCCCGCGTTGATCGCCCGTTGCAGTTCACCCGAGGACGTCGTTCAGGCCGTCAAACTGGCACGCGAACACAGCCTGCTCGTTTCGGTCCGCGGAGGCGGGCACAACATTGCGGGCAATGCCGTCTGCGACGACGGCCTCATGATCGACCTCTCCCTGATGAAGCATGTCCAGGTAGACCCCGATGCCCGCCTGGCCACCGTCGAACCCGGCTGCACGCTCGCCGACTTCGACGCCGCCGCGCAGGCCCACGGCCTCGCGACACCGCTGGGCATCAACTCGACCACCGGTGTGGCCGGCCTGACGCTTGGCGGCGGCTTTGGCTGGCTGAGCCGAAAATACGGCATGAGCGTCGACAACCTGTTCTCCGCCGAGGTCGTGATGGCGGATGGCACGCAGTTGCACGCCAGCGAGACGGAAAATGCCGACCTCTTCTGGGGGCTGCGGGGAGGCAGCGGAAACTTCGGCATCGTCACCCGCTTCGAGTTCCGGCTGCATCCGGTCGGACCGGAGGTACTGAGCGGGCTCATCGTCTTCCCGTTCGAGCAGGCGAAAGCCGTTCTCACGCAGTTCGCCCGCTTCACCGAGACGATGCCGGACGAACTCAGCGTCTGGATGTTCACCCGCAAGGCACCGCCCCTGCCGTTCCTGCCCGGGTCTGTCCACGGCAAGGAGATCGTCGCGCTCGCCCTGTGCTACGCGGGCGACCCTGCCGCAGGCGAAAAACTGATCGCGCCGCTGCGCGGTTTCGGCACAGCGCACGGCGAACACATCGGCGTGCAGCCCTACACTGCCTGGCAACAGGCCTTCGATCCGCTGCTGACACCGGGCGCGCGCAACTACTGGAAGTCGCACAACTTTTCGCAGCTCAGCGATGACGCGATCGATGTCGTCATCGAATATGCCGGCACCCTGCCGTCACCGCAGTGCGAGATTTTCATCGCTGCGCTCGGCGGCCAGGCGGCGCGTGTTGCACCGGACGCCATGGCCTATTCGAACCGGGACGCCAACTACGTCATGAACGTGCACGGCCGCTGGGACTCGGCTGCCGAGGACGAAGGCTGCATCAACTGGGCACGCCAGTTCTTCTCTCAGTCAAAACCGTTCGCCAGCGGTGGCGCGTACATCAACTTCCTCACCCAGGACGAGGCCGACCGCACCGCGTTTGCCTACGGTGCGTCGTACAGGCGGCTGGTTGAAACCAAGAAGAAATACGACCCGGAAAACCTCTTCCGGATGAACCAGAACATCAAGCCGGCTTGAGTTGAACGTGACAATTTATAATGCATGAAGGGCCCGCAAACGGACCCTTCATGCGTTCCATTTACAGTGGAGTCAGGCTCTGGCTCTGGCCCGCGTGGCCACGCCCACCAGCCCCATGCCGGCCAGCATCAGCATCCATGCCTGGGGTTCTGGCACTGGTGCGGCGACGGTCGACTCAATCCAGGACATGTAAGGCGCCACGATGGTGCCGCCGCCCCACGAGCCAAACGGAACGTTGCGCCCAGCGTCAGAATAGCCGGCTGGGTGAGCGAAACAAATTGGTGTCCGGATTGGCGCTGCCGAAATCAAACAGCAGAAAGACTTCGTTGAGTCCCATTCAGGTCGTCGAATCAGGAATAGGCAAACTTCACATCGACCGCACTCCAGTGTGCGGCCTCTTCCTCCAGCGCACGCTGGGTGAGCGGGCGCTGCGCCAGCCAGCCTTCGGGCAGGGTGAGGCGAATGCGCCTGTCGCCG
>JBFHXL010000186.1:0-4464 GCA_041599035.1 Thiobacillus sp.
AAAGTGCCCTGGCTCAGCGTCACATTGCCTTGATAGACGCTGATTTGCGTGGTGTCGTCGAGGGTGACGGTGTCGGCTTCGAGGTTGACCGGCTTGTCGCGGTCGGCCTTTTCGGCATGCGCGGGCGCGGTCAGCAGCACGGCGCATAGCATGGTATAGAAATGCTTGTTCAATGTTGGCATGACACTATCTTTTTCCGGAAATGTAACGGGCTTGAACCCGTCCTGTCAGTTTGATGATGCGTTGTCTGGCGTGATATTCCATGGCGCCTGCGCGCAATTGCAGGGCGGCATCCCGGAGGTCGACCGCACCCGGGGAGCGTAGCAGGTCACGTTCGGGAAATACAATCAATCGCGCGGTGTGAAGCGTCATGGCCGACTGGCCGGTATGCGCCGCGCGGACCACCTCGACTTCGCCGCGCAAGTCCACTTCCTGGCCGTCGGGTGAAACGGTAGCTTCCTCTGACACTGCGCTGATTTCGCCAGACTGGGCGTCCAGTAGGACAAAGCGGGGCGCTTCCAGTTCGGTGAGCTTGCTGCCGGAATAATGCCGGAGCCGTTTGGCTTGCAGGCGGTAGTGCGGGCGGCCGGTCGGGTCCGTGCGCAGCGCATCAAAGTTTTCCATGATGCCCTCAGGGTCGGTTTTGAGCGCCTGGCTGCCGGTAGGCGGGATTTGCACCGAACGTTCGATCCAGAAACTGAGTGCGGCCAGCAGCAGCAAAACAGCCAGCGGTAACCACAATGAACCTCGCGAGATCATTTTGTCATGCGGTCCGCAGTGCCCGCTGCGCGCCGTGAGCGATCGATCATTTCAGGTAAGGCGCCAAGGCCGCGTCCAGGGTGCCCTGCGCCCGCATCAGGAATTCGCAGGCTTCGCGCACCGCGCCGTGTCCCGCCTCACGCGTGGTGATGAGATGGCTGTGCGCCTTCACCAGTTCGGGGGCGGCAGGCACGGTGATCGCCAGTCCCGCACGCCGCATCACCGGCAGGTCAACCACGTCATCGCCCATATAGGCGGTGGCATCGAAGTCGATGCCCTGCTCGCGGCAGAGTGTTTCATAGACGGCCAGTTTGTCGTGCGCACCCTGATAAACGATTTCGATACCGAGGTTGTCGGCGCGACGTTCAACCACATGTGAGATTCGACCGGTGATGATGGCAAGTTCCACCCCGCTGCTTTTGAGCATTTTCAGGCCATGGCCGTCGAGCGAGTTGAAGCCTTTGTATTCCTGCCCGTCGTCAGCCAGAAAAAGAGTGCCATCGGTCATCACGCCATCGACGTCAAACGCGATCAGCCTGATTTTTTGCGCGCGGGCAATCAGGGCTGCCTTCGTCAAATCGGCTGTCATCACACGACCCCCGCCTTCAGCAGGTCGTGCATGTTGAGTGCGCCCACCAGGGTATTGTCATCATCGACCACCAGCAGGCCATTGATCTTGAGCGTATCCATTTTTTCCACTGCTGCCACGGCGAGTTCATCCGCGTGGATGGTTTTGGGATGGTGCGTCATCAGGTCGGTCACCCGCGCCTGCTGCAGATCCAGCGCGTGCTCGAGCGCGCGCCGCAGGTCGCCGTCGGTGAATACCCCCGCCACCTTGCCGGCGGCATCGACCACGGCGGTCATGCCGAGCCCCTTTTTCGTCATTTCGAGCAGGGCGAGCTTGAGCGACGCGTCGCAATCGATTTTGGGAAGGTCCTCGCCGCTGTGCATGACGTCGCGCACATGGACCAGCAAGCGCCGCCCCAGGCTGCCGCCGGGGTGGGTGCGCGCAAAGTCGTCGGCCGAAAAGCCGCGTGCATCGAGCAGGGCCACCGCCAGCGCATCGCCGAGCGCCAATGCTGCCGTGGTGCTGGCGGTGGGCGCCAGGTTGAGCGGGCAGGCTTCCTTGTCGACTGCGGCATTGAGATGCGCATCGGCCTCACGCGCCATGGTCGAGCCGGGGTTGCCGGTGATCGCGATAAGTTTGGCGCCACGCCGCTTGATGAGCGGCACGATGCTGACGATTTCGTTGCTTTCGCCGGAATTCGACAGGGCCAGCACCACGTCGTTGGCGGCGATCATGCCGAGGTCGCCGTGGCTGGCTTCGCCCGGGTGCATGAAAAAAGCGGGGGTGCCGGTCGATGCCAGGGTGGCGGCGATCTTGCCGCCGATGTGTCCGGATTTACCCATTCCCGACACCACCACGCGGCCGCTGCAGGCCATGATCAGGCGCACGGCGTCGGAAAATCCGGTGTCGAGACGGGTAGACAGCGCACGCAGGGCATCGGCTTCGATGTTGAGCACCTGACGCGCAAGTACAAGCAAATGTTCGGGGGAGGGGGGTTGGGGGTGCATGGTCGGCAAGTATACTAAAGCCTGCCTGTCAAACCGCGATTTCCCCGATGCCCCACAACAAGAGGATGTTGCCTTTGCTATGGTCCAAGGTCCATAAAAGATCGTATGCCCTAAAGGACTCCGATCCACTACGAACTAAAGTTCGTGTGGAGTCATATGCCCCACAAGGGGACTCCGATCCACTACGAACTAAAGTTCGTGTGGAGTCGTATGCCCTAAAGGATCGCGATGCCCCTTGTGGGTGCTCCGACTTTCTCCCCGCAAGGGGGAGGCCGACGGGTGCCCAACGGCTGCGCCGTTACCCGTTCGCTCTATGGGCTGAAGCCCATGAAAGGTCGTATGCATAGCAGTCTTGAGCTTGTCTTGATTTTGCTGGCGGCCGCCGTGCTGGTGGCGGCCGCTGCACGTGCGTTGCGGCTGCCGACCATGCTGGGCTATCTGGTGACCGGCATCACGATCGGCCCGTTCGCGCTGGGCTTGATTCCGGATAGCGACGAAGCGCGCTATCTGGCTGAGTTCGGCGTCGTGTTCCTGATGTTCTCCATCGGCCTGGAATTCAGTCTGCCGCGTCTGATGACCATGCGCATGACCGTGTTCGGTTTCGGTGGCGCCCAGGTGGGGCTGACCATTGTGCTCACTGCGATCATTGCCTGGCTGCTCGATTTGCCCCCGCTTACCGCTATCGCATTGGGCGGCATCATGTCGATGTCGTCCACCGCCATCGTGTCGAAGATGCTGGCCGAACGGCTGGAAATCCAGACGCCGCATGGCCGCCAGATCTTTGGCGCGCTGCTTTTCCAGGATCTGGCGGTAGTGCCCCTGCTGATCCTGATACCGGCTTTTGCCAAAGAGTCGGATGCAATGGCGATGACCCTGGGGCTGGCCATGCTGAAGGCGGTGGTGGTGCTGGGTTTCCTGCTGTTCGTGGGGCAGCGCATCATGCGGCCGTGGTTTCAGTGGGTGGCCAGCCATAAGTCGCCCGAACTGTTTACGCTGAATCTCCTTCTGTTCACGCTGGGGCTGGCCTTTCTGACCGAAAGCGCAGGCCTGTCCCTGGCCCTCGGCGCTTTCCTGGCCGGCATGCTGGTGTCCGAAACCGAATACCGCTATCAGGTGGAAGACGACATCAAGCCTTTCCGCGATGTGCTGCTGGGGCTGTTCTTTGTCACCATCGGCATGCGCCTCGACCTGATGCAGGTCATGCTGAACTGGAGCGATGTGCTGCTGCTGGTGGCGGCAATCGTTGTCGGCAAGGCCATTCTGGTGTCCGGGCTGGCGTTGGCTTTCGGCAGCGCCCGTCCTACCGCCGTGCGCACTGCGCTGGGCCTGGCGCAAGCCGGTGAATTCGGCTTTGTGTTGCTGGCGCAGTCGGCCGATCTCAAGCTGCTGGGTGCGGACATTACCCAGCCGGTATTGGCCGCAATGGTGCTGTCGATGCTGATCGCGCCGCTGCTGATCAACCGCCTGGATACCCTGACCCGCCTGATCGCCGGCAGCGAATGGGCGGGACGCGCCAAGGAGGTTCACGACATCGCGGTGAAGACCTTTGGCAAGACCAAACACGTCATCCTTTGCGGCTACGGCCGCAGCGGCCAGAACCTGGCACGTCTGCTGGAGACCGAGGACATCACCTTTGTGGCGCTCGATGCCGACCCCGAGCGTATTCGTGCGGTGGCAGCATCCGGCGTAAGCGTGGTGTATGGCGATGCCAGCCGCCGCGAAGTGCTGGTCGCGGCGGGGCTAAGCCGCGCGCAGGCAGTGGTGGTGACCTATTCCGACGTGCATTCGAGCATGGCGATTTTGCGCCATGTGCGCGAACTGCGGCCGGAATTGCCGGTAATCGTGCGCACGATCGACGACACGCATATCGATGCGCTGAAGGAGGCGGGGGCGGCCGAGGTGGTGTCCGAGGTGATGGAAGGCTCCCTGATGCTGGCTTCGCATGCGCTGATGCTGCTGGGCGTGCCGCTGTCCCAGGTGCTCAAGCGGATCCGGGACGTACGGGAAACACGCTATTCCTTGATGCGCGGTTTTTTCCGGGGCACCAGCGACGTGGACGACGAACTCGACCAGAAGTCGCAGCCGCGCCTGCATACCGTGCTGATCACCCAGGGCGCGGCGGCGGCCGGA
>JBFHXL010000187.1:0-4464 GCA_041599035.1 Thiobacillus sp.
CAACGCCGACGCAGCCATGTACCAGGCCAAGGAAGACGGACGCAACACCTTCCGCTTCTACACCGAGGACCTGACCCGGCGCGCGCAGCAGCGCCTGCGCATGGAGAGCAGCCTGCGGCAGGCATTGAACAATGATGAGTTCATTCTGCATTACCAGCCGCTGGTCGGCACCGAGCGCTGCAAGGGGGTGGAAGCCCTGCTGCGTTGGGACGACCCCAAGAACGGCCTGGTGGCACCGATGGAATTCATCCCGCTGGCGGAAGACACCCGCATGATCATCCCGCTTGGCGAGTGGGTGCTGCGCACCGCCTGCACCCAGATGAAAGTCTGGATGGAAGCAGGGCTGCCGCTGGGCACGCTGGCGGTGAATCTGTCGCCGGTCCAGTTCCGGCAACCCGACATTGCCCAGCGCATCGCCGACATCCTGGCCGAAACCGGACTGCCAGCGGCGCATCTGGAACTGGAAATTACCGAAAGCACCATCATGGAGCAGGGGCAGGAAGCCGAAGCAAAACTTGCCGCCCTCCATAGTCTGGGCATCCGCCTCGCCATCGACGATTTCGGCACCGGCTATTCATCGCTTGCCTATCTCAAGCGTTTTCCGATCCACACGCTGAAAATCGACCAGAGCTTCGTCCGCGATATTCCGGGCAACCCCGCTGCCATGGAAATCGCCGCGACGATTATTGCGATGGCCAAAAACCTGAGCCTCGAGGTTCTGGCCGAAGGCGTGGAAACGGCAGCCCAATTCGACTTCCTGAAGAGCCGGGGCTGCGATACCTTCCAGGGCTATCTGTTCAGCCGGCCGGAACCGGCCGATGTGATTCCGGACGCGCTGGCGCAGGGACTGAAACAGCGTATTGACCCGACCCTGAATTAACAAACCGGCAGCAGACAACACCCGAAGCCACGCCCCGCTCGCGCGCATTGTCCAAAATGCGGGGCTGGGTGCAAGACTGAATTTTCCGGAAGGGCCATCGCCACACTTCGTACCTCACTGTGACGAAACTGTGCCGAATTGCGGTTTTTTGGGGCGGGCGCCAAGCTAAACCTTTGATTAAACTGGCGCCCCGAGCACGAATCGAACGTGCGACCTACCCCTTAGGAGGGGGTTGCTCTATCCACTGAGCTACCGGGGCGTGGCGCGCATTCTACCGAATCCTGTCTGGATTGCCGAACGCGTGGGCGTTTCCATCAAACGCTCAAGCGGTCTATATTGGTCATGAGGGGATGACATGATCAAAATCGTACTGGGCGGCCTGGCCATCATTTTAGTGCTGGCCAGCGTGGCAATGTGGATGCTGAGACCCGGTTCGCAACGGGGGGAGGGCGGCATTGCGCCTGATTTCGACCTGCCGGACCAGAGCGGACAGGCGCATCGTTTACGCGACTACGCCGGACGCTGGCTGGTTTTGTATTTCTATCCCAGGGACGACACGCCGGGCTGCACCCAGGAGGCCTGCCGTTTTCGGGACGACATCGGCGTGCTGAATAACCTCGATGCGGCCGTCATCGGAATCAGCGTCGACAGCATTCGGTCACATGACGAATTCGCCCGCAAACATCAATTGCCGTTTCCGCTGCTGTCCGACCCGGACGGGCGCACGGCGGCCGCTTACGGCAGCCTGCTCAATCTGGGGATCGTGCGCTTCGCCCACCGTCACACCTTCATCATCGCGCCGGATGGCCGCATTGCGGCCCGTTTTGACGCGGTCGATCCGGCGCGCCACGCGCAGGAAGTGGCCCATACCCTGCAAACCCTGCAACAATCCGGAATGTCACACATAACGCCATCGCCCGGTCGCCCACATGGCCGTGTCGACGAAACATGAACTGACCCGCCCCTTTCATGCGCCTTCCACGCGGAATTTCTCTCAGCACCGGCGCTGCCTTCGTCGCCTTGATTGCCCTGATTTGCGGGCTTGCCATCAACGGCCTGCTGCAACTGCAAATGCTGGGTGGGCAGATTCGTACGGTGGTTGATCAGCATAACCGCAAGATCAACCTCATTACCCAAACCCAGGTGGCTGCGCACCTTCGCACCGACAGCCTGTTCCGCATGGTGCTGGCCGATGATCCGTTTGAGCGCGACGACATTTACCTGGAATTCATCCGTGCCGGGTTCCTGGTGGGAAGCGGACGCAAGGATTTGCGCGAGATGGGATTCTCCGCGGCAGAACAACGCATCTTCGATGCCCAGACCCGCCTGATCGATGATATCGAATCGGCCCAGGACAGGGTCGTCGATCTGCTCAATAGCAACCGCAGCGCCGACGCGCACCGGGCCTTGATCCAGGAAGCCATTCCCGTCCAGGAAGCCTTCAACCAGCAGCTGGACGACATGCGCAATCTATATCAACAGGCCAACCAGCGCGCCCGGCAGCAGGCGCAGCAAACCTATCGACACACCATTTTCCTTACCCTGCTGTTTGGCATTGCGGCAATCGCCATGGCCCTGCTGGTGGCGTGGCGCACGCTGCGAAACCTGGGCCAAAAATCACGACAGCTGCGCGAGCAGATGGTGGAGCTTCAACGTTCACGCGAAGCGCTGCACGAGGAGGCCACGCATGACCCGCTCACCGGCCTGTCCAACCGGCGGCTGTTCTATGACCGGCTGCAGCAGGCGATCCGCCACGCCCATCGCTACGGCGGCAAGGTCGGCATCCTGTATGTGGACCTGGATCGTTTCAAGGAAATCAATGACCGGTTCGGCCACCATGTGGGCGACGCCGTGCTGACCGAAGTGGCGAAACGCCTCACCACCAGCATTCGCGACTCCGACTCGGTCGCGCGTCTTGGTGGCGACGAGTTCGTGGTGATGCTCGAGGGCGTGCAGGGGCATGAGGATTTACTCGCCGCCATGCATAAAATCAAGCAGGAGCTGAATGCAGGCACCAGCTTCTATGGGCTCGACGTGGAAATCGCTGCCAGCATCGGCCAGGCCCTGTTCCCTGACGACGGCAGCGACGAAGACGCGCTGATTCGCGCCGCCGATGCCTCGATGTACCGGGTCAAATCCGGCAGGGAATCGGAGTACCAGCACCGCCTGCCCTTTTAGGGCGGGGTCAGCCCTGGCGAGGACTGAAGCGGTTTTCGGCACGCTCGCGCCGCACTTTGGCACTCCATATCCAGACATACTGCACGCCGGATATCACGGCCACGACAAACACGGCGGCGAACAGAAACGGCAGCCAGGCAGCCACATCCAGAAGCGTGCCCAAACCTGCCAGCACCAGCGTCAGCAGAACAAACTCGGCAAACATGTGGGTCTTGCCCAGCCAGGTCGGGTGGATCTCCAGTTGCCCCGCCAGTTTGCGGTAGCTCAACGCGCCCAGCACAATGATGCTGTCGCGCAGCAGGATGGCCAGCGTCACCCACAGCGGAATCGCCCCCGCCTGCGTCAGCATCACCAGCGTCACCACACCCAGCGCCTTGTCAGCGACCGTATCGAGCGTGGCGCCCAGTTGCGTCATCTGATCGAGCCAGCGCGCCAGCAGGCCGTCGATGCCATCCGAGACTGCCGCCGCCAGAAACAGCCAGCAGGCAGCTTCCCAGTGTCGCTGCAGGATCAGCCACGCCACGACCGGCACCGCAGCCAGCCGCAGCAGGGTGATGACGTTCGGCAGATTGAAAACGCGTTCGCTCATGCGTGTGTCTGGTTGAGTAAGTCTGCATCAATACAGCGGCCAAGGATTTGGCGCGTCTGACACGAAGGCAACCGCAGCCATAGTCATTCTATGGCGAGGATTACCGACCAAGCCAGACGCGTCAAAGACTGGCCGAATATAGCAAGGCTTGCGCAAGCAGACACTGAAACGCCAATCAATCAAGGGGCTGTCTGGCAAGCTCGTTCCACAGCTTGTCCAGCCGTTTGGCCGAAACCGGGTAAGGCGTTTTCAGCTCCTGCGCAAACAGCGAGATGCGCAACTCCTCCAGTTGCCAGCGGAAGTCGTCCAGCGCCGCAGGCGGCTTGCCCGTGACCTGCGAACGCCGCGCCAGGTACTTGTTCTGCAACGTGAGCACGCTGGCCATGGCGCGCGAATCGCGCGGCTCGGCGGCGGGCAGCTTCTCCAGCCGCTTGAGAATGCCGCGCAGATAACGCGGCAGGTCCTTCAGGTGTGTCCACGGCGTGGTGGTGATGAAGTCGACCGGAACCAGCGCGGCCAGGTGCGAGTTTTCGTCGCGCATCGCGGCGGTGAACTGCGGTTTGGCGGCAAGGCGCGCCGCCACCTGCGCATGCAGGTCGAGAATTTCCGCAACGTCGCGCAGCAGCGCCTGCTTCACCACGGCAATTTTCGGTTTGGCGCGCTCCTTCTGCTTGCCAAAGGCCTTCGCGTCGCGCGGGGTGTCGTCGTCGCCGAGAAGCGCGCGCGTGGCGATGGCGTCGATGAGTGCGGCGCGCAACTGCTCGGGACTGCCGAAGCCGCGGTATTTCAGCGCCAGCGCGGTTTCGCGCGCAAGGTC
>JBFHXL010000188.1:0-4461 GCA_041599035.1 Thiobacillus sp.
GCCCAGTGCAAGCGTTCGCCGCCCCGTTGACGGAACTGCGTCAGGGCAAACAGGACCAGTGCCGCCGCGAGAAAAACCGAAATATGAATGGCCACCACATCCAGGCCCGGCCAGCGGTCCAGGATAAGGGCAAAATAGGTCACCAGCGGAATGATGCCCGCCAGCAGCGCCCGCAACATCGGCGCAAGGCGTCGGATGCGTCCGCCGATCACATACAGAACCAGCACCGCTGCCAGCCCGCCGAACAGGGAGGTCATCGTATTCACAGGCGTTGTTGGCTCGGACTGTCAAAGTGGACCGCTTCGGCACGTGCTTCGGCGGGCTTGCCCTGCGGCGTCACGACCAGGTCGAAACGCTTGGTTTTCGCCGCCGCTGCAAGCGGCAGCCGCACACTGGCCTGCACCAGACCGCTGTGGCCCGGCTTGATCGTGATTTCGGGGAAGCTGCCGAGATCGAGCGCCTCGGGCGGGATGCCGTTCGCGCTGATCTGATAGGTCTGGACCTCTGCGGCCTTGTTCGTGATGCGGATCTGGTAACGGTTGCGGATGTCGCCGTTTGACAGCACCACATAGAGCGGCTGGCGAATCTGGCTGACAGCGCGGTCGAAACTGGCCTTGGAGCCGATGCTGTAGACGAGATAGGCACTCATCAGGACCAGGGCCACCCCGTAGCCGATGGTCTTGAGGTTCTTCCAGTGCAGCCGGGGCTTGCCCGGCGTGGGTGCCGTCAGGTTCACTTCGGAGTCGTAGCGTATGAGCCCGCGCGGAAAGCCGAACGAATCCATAATGGTGTTGCAGGCGTCGATACAGAGGCCGCATGAAATGCATTTGTATTGCAGGCCGTCGCGGATATCGATCCCGACCGGACAGACCTGCACGCACAGGCCGCAGTCGACGCAGTCGCCATATCCCTTTTCGTGTCGCTCGGCGAGCGCGCGCTGTCCTGGGCTCACGCTGGCATGCCGGCGGTCGACCACGACCGCTTCTTCGGCGTGGCGCCGTTCGGAGACGATACCGCGCCCGGCGCGCACGACCGCTCGCCCAAGCGTGCCTTCGCCCCGCCTGGCGTCGTAATGCACCGCCATGGTTTCGGGCTCATACATCACGCTCTGAAAGCGTCCGTAGGGGCAGACATAGGTGCAGACCTGCTCGCGCATCAGGCCCGCCGCGACATAGGTCGACGGGGTCAGGATTCCGGTCGTGATATAGGCGGCGGCAGCGGCCTGCCCCGTGAAAAAATCCAGCACCAGCTGCGGCGCATAGGTGAAATAGGCGACAAAGCTGAGCCCCGTCCAGAACGAGGCCAGGACCCACAAGGCATGGGTGGCGCCGATCCTGAGGACCTTCTCGCGACCCCACGGCTGCCGGTAAAGGCGCACGCGCGCCGGGCGTTCACCCTGAACCTTGTGCTCGATCCAGATGAAAAAATCGGTCCACAAGGTCTGGAAGCAGAAATAGCCGCAGAACGCGCGGCCAACCAGACCGGTCACAAAAAACAGCAGGATGGCGGCGATGAAAAGCAGCAGCGCCAGCCAGATGACATCCTGGGGATACACCGTGAGGCCGAATATCAGAAAACGGCGCCCGGGAATATCGAACAATACCGCTTGCGCCGGCGCATCCAGACGCGACCAGGGCAGCCAGGGCAGCAGGAAATAAATCGCATACGCCAACACCAGCACCGAGGTCTTGAAACGACGAAAGCGCCCCTTCACCGAGCGCGTGAATATGGGAATGCGTTTCTGATAGAGCCCGAGCTGGTCTTCTAAGCCTGTTTGCATGATCCGATACGTCAGGGGTGCGGGAAGCAAAAGCCCCCGTTCTCGGGGGCTTTGCTTGTCTCGTCAGCCTGCCGACTTACTGCCCGCCACCCAGTTCATGGACATAGACCGTCAACACCTTGATCTGTTCAGGCGACAACCGCCCCGCCCACGCCGGCATCACGCCCTTGTTGAGGCCGTTGGTGATGACGTTACGGATCGCCGCGACCTTGCCGGCATCCCCCACTGCCGCAGGCACGTTGGCCCACAGCCAGATCGTGTCGGTCAGGTTGGGGCCGCCGATCTCCTTGCGGCCTTTGGCATCGCTGCCATGACAGAAATAACACGCGGCGGCTTCGCCATGGAAGAGCGCGTCACCCGCAGCAGCCTTGGCGGAATCGTGACCGATTCCGGAAAGGCTGGCCACGTAGTTCGCCAGCTGATCGATCTGCTCGCCACCCAGCACTTCGCCGAACGTCGGCATGTAACCCCGACGGCCGCCCGTCAGCGTTTCGTGGATCGTGTCGTAGGAGCCGCCATAGAGCCAGTCGTCATCGGTCAGGTTGGGGAAGAAACCGACCACGCCCTGGCCACCGGACTGGTGACAGCCCGCGCAGTTGTCGGCGAACAGCGTCCTCCCGGCGGACAGAATGAACCCGTTCATTTCCGGGTCCTTGGCAATCTGCTCGTAGGACATCGCCGACACCTTGTCGAAGTAGGGTTTCTGCGCGGCCGCAGCCTGATTCAGGTCTTTCATCAGCAGGGCGCGGGTGTTCCAGCTATGCGTCTTGGTCTCGCCGGCGCTGTTGACGTAGGTGATGTTGGACATCCCGCCGATCCAGCCTTTGCCGAACGGCCACGACGGGTAGATCACCCAGTACACCAGGGCAAACACCACCGTAATGTAAAAAGTGTAGACCCACCACACCGGAAGCGGGTTGTTGTATTCCTGCAGGTCGCCGTCCCAGGCGTGGCCGGTGGTTTGAACCGTTTTGGATTGTAATTCTTGCTCGCTCATTGCGCGTCCTTCGTATCGTTCTTATCACCTGGCTGATCGTCGAGAAACGGGATATTCCGGTAGGACTCCAGTTGCTCGCCCCGCTTCCTGCTACCGTAGACGTAGAACACGATAGCGACAAAGGTGACGAAAAAAATAATCAAGGCCAGAGGCTTGGTGTGTTCGGGTCGGGAAAACCACTGCAACCATTCCATGCTTCTGCCTCCTACCCTATTCGATCAGCGGTCGTTGACGAATGCATCGTCGGCGTACTTGCTGAAATCGACCATGGTGCCCAGTACCTGCAGGTAGGCTACCAGCGCGTCCATTTCGGAAATACCGGAAGGATCGCCGTCATAGTTGCCGAAGCTGGCCTGCTCGACCAGGTTTTTCTGGGCATCGGGAATGTGCAGCTGGCGCGCAACGGTTTCACCGAACTGGGTGACGTTGGCCGTGTATTCAGCCTCTGACAGCGAGTACGGCACGCCCACCTTGCGCAGGGCCTTCATGCGATCCGCCACATCCGACAGGTCGAGCGGAGTCGACAGCAGCCAGGGGTAATTCGGCATCACCGATTCGGGCACCATCGAGCGCGGTGCGACCAGATGCTGCATATGCCATTCGTTCGAATATTTGCCTCCGACCCGTGCCAGGTCCGGACCGGTACGCTTCGAGCCCCACTGGAATGGATGGTCGTACTGCGATTCTGCCGCCAGAGAATAATGGCCGTAACGCAGTTTTTCGTCGCGGAAGGGGCGAATCATCTGCGAATGGCAGAGATAGCAGCCCTCGCGCTGATAGATATCGCGGCCGCGTTGTTCCAGCGGGGTATACGGACGCACCCCCTCGACCTTTTCGATGGTTTTGTCGATGAAGAACAGGGGTGCGATTTCCACCAGCCCCCCCACGCTGATCGCCAGCATGGTCAACACCGACAACAGGCCGATGTTGGTTTCAATCCATTCGTGTTTAAAGTTGAAATTCATTATCTGCTTCCCCGAATCAGGCGTGAGCCAGCTTGGCGGCCAGTTTGGCAGCCAGTGCGGCGTTCTCGCGGCGGCCCAGACGGATGGTCATGTACATGTTGATCGCCATCAGCGACGTGCCGGTGAGGAAGAACAGCCCCCCAATGGCGCGCATCGCATAGAAAGGCATCATGGCCGCGACGGATTCGACGAACGAATATTGCAGGTTGCCGAATTCGTCAAACGAACGCCACATCAGGCCCTGCGTAATGCCCGAAATCCACATCGCGACGATATAGAGAATGATGCCGATCGTGGCCAGCCAGAAATGCCACTCGACCAGCTTGCGGCTGTAGATCTGGGTATCCCACAATTTGGGAATCATGTGGTAGAGCGAGCCGAAAGAGATCATGGCGACCCAGCCCAGTGCCCCCGAATGCACGTGTCCAACCGTCCAGTCGGTGTAGTGCGACAAGGCGTTGACTTCCTTCAGCGACATCATCGGGCCTTCAAAGGTCGACATGCCGTAGAACGACAACGCGACGATCATGAAACGCATGATCGGGTCGGTACGCAGCTTATCCCACGCGCCCGACAGGGTCATGATGCCGTTGATCATGCCGCCCCACGAGGGCATCAGCAGCAGGATGGAGAACGCGGCGGCCAGCGACGAGGTCCAGTCCGGCAACGCGGTCCAGTGCAGATGGTGCGCCCCCACCCACATGTACATGAAACCCAGC
>JBFHXL010000189.1:0-4446 GCA_041599035.1 Thiobacillus sp.
ACCGGTTTTCTGGGCAGCGGCAAAACCACGCTACTGAATCATCTGGTACGCACGCTGCCGCGCACGGCGATTCTGATGAACGAATTCGGTGCGGTCGCGCTCGACCATCAGCTGCTGCAGAAAATGGACGGCCCGATGGCGCTGCTGTCGGGCGGCTGCGTGTGCTGCACCATCTCCGGCAGCCTGTCGCCGACGCTGAAAAACCTGTGGATGGCACGGCAAAAGGGCGACATTCCCGCTTTCGAGCGCGTCATCATCGAAACCACCGGGGTGGCCGACCCGGCGCCGGTGCTCGACAACCTGCTGCACGACAACTGGGTGCGCGCACGCTTCCGTCTCGACGGCGTGGTCACCACGGTCGACGCCCTGTTCGGCTCGGGTCAGCTGGATGAGCACTTCGAAGCCGTCAAACAGGTGGCGGTGGCCGACGTCCTGCTGCTAACCAAGACCGATCTCGCGCCCGCCGACAGTGTCGCTGCCTTGCGCGAACGCCTCGCCACGCTGAATCCGGCGGCCGCCCTCATTGCGGTGACACACGGCGAACTCGATCCGGCCCAGATCCAGAACCTGGGACTGTGGAACGCCGAAACCCGGTCGCTGGAAGGCGCGCGCTGGCTGAAACACCAGCGCTACCAGCCTGCCAGTGGCGGCAAACTCGGCGGCAAGCCGCACCTGCACGACACCCGCATTCAGGCGTTTTCCGTGGTGCTCGACGCGCCGCTCGACCGCTACGGCCTGCAATCAGCGCTCGGCATGCTTACCCTGTTTCGCGCCGAGAATCTGCTGCGCTTCAAAGCCATCGTGAACCTGCAGGACGAAAACCAGCCCGTCGTGCTGCACGGCGTGCAACATGTGCTGTATCCGGAAGCCCGGCTCGACGCCTGGCCGGATGACGACCATCGCAGCCGCTTCGTCTTCATCGTGCGTGACCTGGAACCCGATTTCGTCACCAAGCTGCTGGCCGACTTTACCGGCAGTGCAGGCAACCACGCACCCGCCGGCAACGCATGAACCTGGCGCAAAAACTTCTGGTTGGCGCGATACGCGTGTACCAGCTGGCGCTCTCGCCATGGCTGGGGCGGCAGTGCCGCTACCTGCCGACCTGCTCGGAATACGGCAAGGAAGCCATCGAAAAACACGGCGCGCTCAAGGGCGGCTGGCTGGCCGCCAAACGCATCGGCCGCTGCCGCCCCGGCTGTGCCCACGGCTACGACCCGGTTCCGCCGGTCGAGCCGCGCAAGTAAACGGCGTCCCCTTCCGGCCGCACGCGACCCGGCATGGCTTGCCGCAATCAGGCGACAGCGCTAGTATCCAACACCGATCTCTCGACCCGACCGCATTTAATTTCGTGGCGCTTCCGTTTTTCAAAAAAGGCAAGGACAAGTCTCCCAGCCCCGCGCGCAAGCCGGCTGCGGCACCTGTCACCCAGGCGCCGCCCACCGAGACCCTGTCGACCCTGGACATGGGGGACAGCGGCATTGTGGTGGAGGAATCCAGCGGCGCACCCCAGTCACCGCTGGACGAGGCGGCCATCCTGTACGCCAGCGGGCAGGCTGATGCGGCCGAGCGCCTGCTGAAGGGGCTTTTGGCAAGCAAGGATCGCCGTGCCTGGCATATGCTGTTCGACCTCTACTGTGTCCAGAACCGCGAAAAGGAATTCGAGCAGCTGGCGCTGGACTACGCGATACAGCACGAAACCTCGCCACCGGTCTGGCAGAAACCCAACGGCAACGGGGCGGCCAAGCCGCCTCAGGCGGAAGGCAGCAGCCTGGAATTGCCCGGCTTGCTCGACAAAAATGCAGCCACAGCGCTGAAGGAAGGCATCGCGGCCACCGACAAGAAAGCCGTTGCGCATATCGACTTTTCACACATCGAAATGGTCGATGAATCCGGGGCGGCCGAGTGTGCAAAGATTCTGAGCAACGCCCTCAAGGCCAAGCGAAAAATGAAGATCAGTGGCGTTGACCGCCTGATCGCCCTGCTGCAGGACCTCAACCGCGCCACCCAAAGCCGCGCGGCCCACTGGTTGCTGTTGCTGGAGCTGTATCAAACGCTGGGGCAGCAGGAAAACTTCGAGGATCTGGCGGTGGACTACGCGGTGCGCTTCGAGGTCTCGCCGCCGTCATGGAGCGAGGTACGGGCGGCCGAAGTGGTGCCGACCACGCCCGCCGAACCACGCGACGACGCCCTGCGGCTGAGCGGCGAAATCGCCCCCGGCAACGACAGCATCCTGCAGCAGTTTGCCGGTTACGCCGCCTCCCACAATGAAGTGCTGGTCGACCTGACCCAGGTCACCCGCATCCACTACGGCAGCGTCAGCCAGTTCATCAGCGCGCTGATGCAGTGCCTGGGCAGCGGCAAATCCGTCACCCTGCGTGGGCACAACGCACTCATCCACGAACTGTTCCGGGTCATGGGTATCGACCAGCTGGTACAACTCGTGCCGCGTCACCCCGACTAAATCCAGCCTGCGGCACGCCAGCCTGATTGCCCGCTCGCGCTCGCCGCTGCCAATGGCGCCCAGCATCACGCCGTCGACGCTGAGCGGCTGCGGCCATGCCTGCATGGCAAACCGCCTGCCCCAAGCAGAGCATCATTTATAATCAGCACCATGGAACAATATCGCGGCACCACCATTCTGTCCGTCCGGCGCGGCACCGACGTCACCCTCGGCGGCGACGGTCAGGTCACGCTCGGCAACATCGTCATCAAATCCACCGCGCGCAAGGTGCGGCGGCTGTATCAGGAAAAGGTCCTGGCCGGATTTGCCGGCGGCACCGCTGACGCCTTCACCCTGTTCGAGCGCTTCGAAGCCAAGCTCGAAAAGCACTCCGGCCACCTGCTGCGCAGCGCGGTCGAACTCGCCAAGGACTGGCGGACCGACCGCATGCTGCGGCGGCTCGAGGCCATGCTGGTGGTGGCCGATCGTGAGCACTCACTCATCATCACCGGCAACGGCGACGTACTGGAGCCCGAACTCGGCATCGCCGCCATCGGTTCCGGCGGGGCCTATGCCCAATCCGCCGCCCGCGCGCTGCTGGAAAATACCGACCTGCCCCCGCTTGAAATCGTCAAAAAAAGCCTCACCATTGCGGGTGACATCTGCATCGATTCAAACCAAAATCACGTGATTGAAACGCTGTGAGGCACGAGGAGTGAGGCGAAAAGCCCGCCACTTCCGCCTCGCACCTCACGCTCAACGCCTCACGCCGCAATGACGCCCAAAGAAATCGTTCACGAACTCGACAAACACATCGTCGGCCAGGCCGCCGCCAAACGTGCGGTGGCCGTTGCCCTGCGCAACCGCTGGCGGCGCCAGCAGGTGAGTGAGCCCTTGCGCCAGGAAATCACGCCGAAGAACATCCTGATGATCGGCCCCACCGGGGTCGGCAAGACCGAGATCGCACGGCGCCTGGCACGGCTGGCCAATGCACCCTTCATCAAGATCGAGGCGACCAAGTTCACCGAGGTCGGCTATGTCGGCCGTGACGTCGACACCATCATCCGCGACCTGATGGAAACGGCGGTCAAGCAGATGCGTGAACAGGCGACGGCCAAGGTACAGTTCCGTGCCGAGGAAGCGGCCGAAGAACGCATTCTCGATGCGCTGCTGCCGCCGCCACGCAGCACCGGTTCGGCTGAAATTGAGCCGCCGCGTGAGGAGGGTGCGGCGCGCCAGCGCTTCCGCAAGATGCTGCGCGAGGGAGATCTCGACGACAAGGAAATCGAGATCGAACTGGCTGCGGTCAGCCCGAGCATGGAAATCTTCACCCCGCCGGGGATGGAAGACCTGTCGCAGCAACTACAAGGTATGTTCCAGAATCTGGGCCAGACCCGTCGCCAGACCCGCAAGCTGAAGGTGCGCGAAGCCTTCAAGCTGTTGACCGAGGAGGAAGCCGGGCGATTGATCAACGACGAGGACACCAAGCAGCAGGCGCTCGAAGCGGTCGAGCAGAACGGCATCGTCTTTCTCGACGAAATCGACAAGATTGCCACCCGCAGCGACGCCCACGGCAGCGATGTATCGCGCCAGGGGGTGCAGCGCGACCTGCTGCCGCTGATCGAAGGCACCACGGTCTCGACCAAGTACGGCATGGTGAAAACCGATCACATCCTGTTCATCGCCAGCGGCGCGTTCCACCTGTCCAAGCCGTCCGACCTGATCCCGGAGCTGCAGGGCCGGCTGCCGATCCGGGTCGAACTGCAGGCGCTTTCGGTGGACGACTTCGAGCAGATCCTGACCTCGACCGATGCCTGTCTGACCCGCCAGTACGAAGCCCTGCTGGCCACCGAAGGGATCACGCTCAAATTCACCGCGGACGGCATCCGCCGCATTGCCGAGATCGCTTTCGAGGTAAACGAACGTACCGAAAACATCGGTGCGCGACGCCTGCACACGGTGATGGAGAAACTGCTGGAAGAGATATCCTTCGATGCCGGCAGCGT
>JBFHXL010000190.1:0-4437 GCA_041599035.1 Thiobacillus sp.
ACCGGCCCGACCTGCTCATCCTCGACCTCAACATGCCCGGTACCGACGGCATCACCCTGATGCAGCAGCTGCGTGCCGACGGCTTCAAGCTGCCGGTGCTGATCCTCACCCTCTCCGAAGCCGAGGACGACCTCGCGCGGGCGCTGCGTGCCGGCGCCAACGGCTACCTGCTGAAGAGCATGGAGCCCGACGAAGTGGTCGACGCCATCCTGCGCGCCCAGCGCGGCGAAACCGTCGTCGCCCCCGCCATGACCGCCAAACTGGTCAATCTGTATGACCAGAAAGGCCAGGACAGCGGCTCCCTGCTCGACGCGCTCACCCCGCGTGAACGTGAAATCCTCACCCACCTGTCGCGCGGCGAGAGCAACAAGGCCATTGCCCGCACCCTCGACATCAGCCATGACACCGTCAAGCTGCATGTGCGCCACATCCTGGCCAAACTGAACCTGTCTTCGCGCGTGGAAGCCGCGGTGTTTGCAGTTGAAAACCGGGTGACGCCCGGGTCAACCAAATCATAGCGGGCGCCGCCCTGACCAGTCGCAGCCAAAAAACGGCTCCAGCCACGATGGCGCGATACGTCTATATATAAAGGCAATGACATTGCCTTGTCCGGAGAAGCGACATGAAGATCCTGGGACCGCTCATTATTGCAGGCCTGATTGTGCTGGGCGTTTTTACCCTGGCCAACTGGGGCGCACTGATCACCCCGACCGCGCTGTCCTTCGTAATCTTCAAGCTCGAAGCACCATTGGGCCTGATTCTGCTGGGCGTCATTTTTATTTTCGTGGTGCTCTTTACCGCTTACGTCCTCATCCTTCGCACCAGCATGCTGGTGGATGCGCGCCGCTATGCCCGCGCGCTCGAGGCCCAGCAGCAACTGGCCGAAAAGGCCGAGGCGTCGCGTCTCAGTGATCTGCGCAGCCAGCTCGACAGCGAGTTTACGCAACTGCAGGAAGCGATCGCGCAATCCCGAACCGACCTCAGCACCCGTGTCGAGGGGATGGAGCAGTCGCTGCGAAACAGCATCGAGGAAACCAGCCGCAGCCTGTCCGCCTATGTCGGCGAAGTCGAAGACAAGCTCGACCGTAGCCTGGTGCAGCAGCCGGACACGAAGCCGGCGTAAGCCTCCTGCCGTCCGGAAGCGCGACGCGGATCATGCGTGCGGATTTTCCGCCTTTTCGCGCGTCACGCCTGAATCTCGGCTGAAGCCTTTTCAGGTTCCGGTCTGCCCGCATGGTCGAGGGGTTCCGCAAGGGGCGCAACCAGACTGATCAGGGTCTGGCCGGCATGCGCCTTGTTCTTGCCTTCGGTGGTGAAGATCTGCAGATTGCCGTCTTCGGTAATCAAGAACAGCGGTAGAACCTCGCCGCCGTACTGGGCGTTCAGTTCCTCGATGCCGAACTCCTCGCTCAATTTGGTCTTCTTGATGATGGCTTCGTCGGTGAAGCGCTGCGACAAGGCCGTGTGGGTCATGCCCTTGCCGAACAGGAAGCGGCCCCGGAGGTGACGTGAGTGTGCCTCAAGCAGCTTTTCATCCTCGGGGATCAGCTGATAAACCTGAGCGCGGCCAAACACCGGGGCGAAGTGGAGCGCAGCCAGCGAATTGACGTCATCGTTGCCGGTCATGGCCATGAGCTTGCCGATCCCGCTGATCTCGACCCGGTTCAGTACATTGTCGGCAAATATGCTGGCGTAGAAGGAGGGAATTCCCGCCATGCGCGCAGCCGACACGTTATGCCGACTGTTATCCACCAGCATGACCGGATAGCCTTCGTCGAGTAGCGTCTTGGCCAGATTGCGGACCCAGAACCGCCCCCCCAGAAACAGGACGCCCTGTGGATCAGCTTTCGCCAAACCGAGCCGACGCGCCATCCAGGGTGCGGTGAGCCCGTACAAGGCCACGGTTCCGATAATGACCAGGAAGGTCTGCGATACCAGCGCATCGGAACCGGCCAGCCCGACCTCATCCAGTCGTAACGCGAAGATCGACGCCACCGCTGCGGCGACAATGCCACGCGGCGCCATCCAGGACAGAAACAGTTTCTCCCTGAAGCTGAGCTTGCTCCCCAGCGTGGAGGCAAACACGGCGACGGGCCGTGCAACCAAGACCAGGACCAGAAAGAACAGGAGACTGGATAGCCCGATCTGTTCGAGATCTTCCAGTCTGAGATGCGCAGCCAGCAGAATGAATACGGCCGCGATCAGCAGCACCCGCAGGTTCTCCTTGAATTCGACGATATGTTGAACCGAAACCGCTTTCTGGTTCGCCATGGCAAACCCCATGATGGTCACCGCCAGCAGGCCGGACTCGGATTGCAGCAGGTTGGCCCCGGTAAAGGCCACGACAACGAACATGACGGCGACCGGGCTTTGCAGGTAATCGGGGATCAGGTCGCGTTTCATGCAGAGCCACATGATCAAGGCCCAGAACAGACCCGATGCGGCACCGATGGCGATCGTCCTGAGCACGATGGTTGCCACCACCATTCCGTGTCCGCCCCCCGAGGTGATGATCACCTGAAATACCAGCACCGCGAGCATGGCGCCGATCGGATCGATGATGATGCTTTCCCATTTCAGGATGGCGCCGGATTGCCCGGTGGGACGGATCAATCGCAACATCGGCCCGATCACGGTGGGGCCGGTGACGACCAGCACGGCACCCAATAAAATCGCCAGCGGCCAGTCCAGCCCAAGTATCCAGTGCGCGGCCAGGGCAGTAATGAGCCAGGTAATGGCCGCACCCAGGGTCACCAGCCACGCCATCACCCCGCCTATGGCGCGGAACTCCTTGACCGACAGGCTCAAGCCGCCTTCGAACAGAATGACAGCGACGGCGAGCGAGACCACCGGATACAGCAAGGGGCCAAGCAATTCCCCGGGTTTGATCCAGCCAAAAACCGGCCCCGCCAGGATGCCCAGCACCAGCAGCAGCAGAATCGACGGGATGCGAAACCGCCAGCCTATCCACTGGGCGGCAATGCCCAGCACGACAACGGCGCTCAGACTGACGAGGGTATGTTCAACCATAGAAGAAAGGAATGTTCGGATAAAACGCCCGACACCGCAGCTGCGGCCGGAAACGGGCGACGTGGCAATAGCACAGATTCAATGAGATCGAGGCAATCGCAAGATGGGTGACGACGGCATGGCTGCACGTATCAGGCAGCTGTCAGCATGCACGCGGGCCGCGATGACGCTGATCGTCGAATGCAGTCCGCCCTCCTCATGACCACACCCCGGGCCGCGGCGAAAAACTGTCGAGCACGCGCAGGTAACTGGCACGCGCCACGATGGACGGGTCGGGCAGGTTCTTCTGGCTCATGCTGCCTTTCAGCTGGGCGACCGATTCGTATTCCTTTTCCTCCATCCAGTGCTGCATCGCGGCGAGGATTTCGGTCAGCTTGTCCGGCCCATGCTGCAGCAGGCAGGAGGCGAGATGCACCACGTCGGCACCGGCCAGCAGCAGCTTCAGCGCTTCGTCCGCGCCGTGGACACCGCCGGTGGCGGCGAGTGTCAGGCGGGTGCGGCCATGCAGGATGGCGATCCAGCGGATGCGCAGCAGCGCTTCGTCGCGTGTCGACAGCTGCAGCTGGTCGGCCATCTGCAGTTGGTCCAGATCGATGTCGGGCTGGTAGAAACGATTGAACAATGCGACGCCCTGCGCACCGGCGTTTTCCAGTTGCTGCACCACATGCGGCAAGGACGAGAAGTAGGGCGACAGCTTCATGACGATGGGCAGGCTCACGACCTTGCGCAGCTCGGTGAGGAGTTCGACGTAGCGCGCCTCCACCGCGTCTCCCGGGGTGAGCATGTCGGCGGCGACGTGATAGACGTTGAGTTCGAGCGCGTCGGCGCCGGCCTGCTCCAGCGAGCGACCCAGTTCCACCCAGCCGGAGGGCGACACGCCATTGAGGCTGGCCACCACCGGGATTTGCAGTCGCCGCTTGAGCTGGTGCAGGTGCGACAGATAGCGTTCGTGGCTGCCCTGGAATTCTCCATCATCGGGCAGGAAGCCATCCGTCTCGCTGTGGCCCAGATCGGCATCCACCAGAAAGCGCTCGGTCATCGCGTCTTCCGCGTGCAGTTTTTCTTCAAACAGCGAATGCATCACCAGCGCGGCCGCACCGGCATCTTCCAGACGCAGGGCCGTGTCCAGGTCTTTCGACAGCGGCGAGGCCGAGGGCACCAGCGGATTCTTGAGCGGGATGCCGAGGTAGTCGGTGGCAAGGTCGATCATGTCATTCTCCCGATTTGGGTTTATCCGCAGGGTTCCGGGCCATGTCCTGATACACCTTGAAGCGTTGATCGGCTTCCTGCTGCGCGGCTTCCAGGAAGCGGTGCGCGGCTTCGGGATGGCTGCGCGCGAGCATGGCGAAACGGGTTTCCGATTCCATGAAGGCCTTGATCGGCTGACTGGGGGCGGCGGAGTCGAGC
>JBFHXL010000191.1:0-4425 GCA_041599035.1 Thiobacillus sp.
AATCAAGCAGGCCGTCATGGCGGGGCTGGGCATCTCGGTGCTGTCCCTGCACAACCTGCGCCTCGAATTGAAAACCGGCCTTATCGCCGTACTGGATGTGGAGCACTTTCCCTTGCAACGCCAGTGGTATGCCGTGCACCTCAAGGACAAGAAACTGTCGGCAACGACACGCCGCTTCCTGGATTTCTTGCTGCAGGATGGCGCCCGCATCTGGCAGGAATCCCAGCCCCACTTGATGAATTTGCCTTCGTCGCAGAAAAAACGCGGCGGCAGGAAAGTCACGTCTTCCTCCTCGCCGTGACCCGATACCGGTTTTCCTGAAATTAGCGCGTCAGTCCGGCATATAGCATCGGCAGCTTTTCCGGCAGCCGCTGCACATGATCGACGACCATGTAGTTCTTCTGCCCGAAAATGCGCGACACATAATTGTCGGCGCGCGGATCGAGGCTCATGCAGTAGGTAACCACGCCGTCACGGCCAACTTCCTCCACCGCTTTCTTGGTGTCGTAGCGCAGGTATTGCGGATCGCGCACGTCGATGTCCGCAGGCTCGCCATCGGTGATCACAATCAACAGTTTCTTCGCCGAGCGCTGCAGCTTGAGGTGATGCCCGGCATGGCGGATCGCTGCGCCCATGCGGGTGGATAGCTGGCCGGTCATGCCGGCGATCTTGGCCTTGGGCACTTCGTTCCAGTGCTGCTCGAAGTCCTTGAAACGGTAGTACTCGACGTCGTGGCGGCCGTCCGAGCAGAAACCGTGGATCGCAAACGGATCGCCCACCTTGCTGATCGCATCGGCCAGCAGCACGCAGGCCTGCTGGGTGAGCTCGCGCACCGAGTATTCCTGATCCTGCACCGTCTCATTGGTCGACTCGGACAAATCCAGCAGCACCAGGATCGAGAAATCACGGGTTTTCCGCACCGAACGCATCATGATGCGCGGGTCGGGCTGGTTGCCCATGCGGATGTCGATGAAGCTGCCAATCGCCGCATTGATGTCGATCTCGTCGCCGTCTTCCAGCTTGCGGATGCGCTGCACGCCCTGCGGCTGCATCGCGTCGAGCAGGAATTTCATGCGGTGGATTTCACGCTTGTACTTGGCGGTGATCTCTTCGATGATCTGCAGGTCGCCGGACTTGGCACGTTTTTCCTGCACCGTGGCCCAGGCCGGGCGCTCGAGCTGAATCTGGTAATCCCACTCGGAATAGTGGAAAGGGTCAGATAACGGCTCTTTGCCTTCCAGTTCATTCCAGCTCTTGCCGTTGCTCTCGTCGCCGATGTTCTCGTAGGGATAGAGCTCGGTGGGCAGCACCCAGATTTCCTCGGCATCGTCGCCTGCGCCTTCGACCTCGACTTCATTGGCCATTTCCATCACGTTCACATACTTGCGCACCTGCTTGATGGATTCATAGCCTGCCCCGGCAGCCTTGTTGAAATCGAATTCCTCAAACTCCCAGAAATAGCGGTTGTCATCCCGATAGGGCGCATCGAGAAGGTCGGTGCGCGGATTGAACGGGATGCGCTTCTGGGCAAAGCTGTGCGCGAGTTGCACGCCGATTTCCCATGAAGTGTGGTTGTTGTCGAGCCGGTTGATTTGCTTGTCCTGTGCGGCATCGGCAAACAGTGCACGGCCTTCTGCAATCCACGGATCGTTGTCCACATAGCTGTCATCCAGCAACGCGCGCGCCAGGCGATTGAGGTAATCGCCCATGGTGGCGTTCATCTCCGGCGTGGCAGTGTGCAACTTGCACCACAACTGTTTCATGCCGGGAAAACGGCGGATCGTCAGTGCTTCAACGCGCGCATCTTCAATCACCGAAATCACTGCCATCTGCATCGGATTGAGCGCTTCGGCGGAAATCGGCTGACGGGTTTCAACCACATGGGCGGCGCAATGCGCGGCGGTGGCGCGGTAAAGCTCCAGGCCCGAGACGGGCTCATGGCCTTCAACCGTGAAATCGTCGAATGCATCCGGCAGATGCAGCAGATAGTCTTCGATATAAGGCTTGTGGCCTTCGCGCGATTCGAAATCGCCGGAAGTCGGGCGCATGAAAAAGTCGCGCGCCCACAGGGCCCGCAGATACATGTTGATGCGCCGCTGCACATCCACCAGCAACGTGCCCTTGCGCTCCTTCTGCAGCATCGCGATTGAGTCTTTCGACTCCAGGCTGAAGTAGCGAATCTGCTCCTCGTAATTGGTGCGGTGCGCGTGCGCGCCCCACAGCGCCCAGCGCCGCAGGCCGCCCAGGGTCAGCTGCTTGAACAGCACCTCCAGATTGTCCAGCATGGGCCGCACCCCGCGCGGCGCCTGCGCGATCAGGGTGTTGATGAATTGCAGGAAATTCAGGAAAAGCTGCGCGTCGCCGAGCCGGTTGGCCGCAGTCGGAGACGTTGCCAGCAGCAGCTCGATCACCGAGCCCGAGGTTCTGGATGCAAGCGAAAGCGCGGCCGTGATCAGGTCGCCAATCACGTCCTCGCCGACCTCCTTGGCCACCTGCGGCGCATCCGTAATCCACACCTCGACCAGCGAATCGCCCTTGCCGAGCCCACGGATGGCGGCTACGCCTTTTAGATACGTATCCAGCCCGCGCGGCGAGAACACCTTGGTCGCGTCGTGCCAGTTGGCCTTGAGCGCCTCCTGGCTATGTTCCGACAGGTCTTCCAGCAGTTCTGCGTAGTCTTCGAGTTTGATCGACATGTTTCACCTCAGATCATTGGGTGGGCGGAATACCTCCGCCACCGTGCCACCCGACGGACAAAAGCCCATCCAGCATCGTTCAGAAGAACGTGGATACCGCAGCATCCAGGGCGTCGCGCATATCCGGGTCGTCGGTGATCGGGCGTACCAGGGCCACGCGGCAGGCGGCCATCGGGTTGACGCCTTTGGCGATCAGCGAGCCTGCGTAGATCAGCATGCGGGTGGACAGGCCTTCGTCCAGACCATGTCCCTTGAGGTTGCGCGAACGCTCGGCAATCGATACCAGCTTGCCCGCGATCTCGGCGTTGACACCGGATTCGTGCGTCACGATCTCGGTCTCGATCGCATGGTCGGGATAAGTAAAATCAAGGCCGCCAAAACGCTGCTTGGTCGACTGCTTGAGATCCTTCATCAGGCTCTGGTAGCCGGGGTTGTAGGAAATCACTATCTGGAAATCGGGGTGCGCGTTGACCAGCTCGCCCTTCTTCTCCAGCGGCAGCACGCGACGGTTGTCGGTCAGCGGATGGATCACCACGGTGGTGTCCTGACGCGCCTCGACGACTTCGTCCAGATACACAATGGCGCCGTAACGGGCACCGATCGCCAGCGGACCATCCTGCCATTCGGTGCCCGCTGCAGACAGCAGGAAACGACCGACCAGGTCGGAAGCCGTCATGTCCTCGTTACACGCTACCGTGATCAATGGCTTGTTCAGCTTGTGCGCCATGTATTCGACGAAACGTGTCTTGCCGCAACCAGTGGGGCCTTTGAGCATCATCGGCATGCGCACTGAATAAGCTGCTTCATACAGTTCGACTTCGTCAGCAACGGGACGGTAATAGGGTTCTTGAGTAATGCGATATTGGTCGACGATATTGCTCATGACGGCTCCTGAAAAGGGATCGTAAATACGCAGGCAGCGCGAGGTGCAACCTGGGGATTTACGACAGACAAAAAAAGCCCCCAACCGCCGGGCCGACACCCTCAAAGAGGAAGTCGGGCCCGGGCAGCGGGGGCTTGGTACGACAGCCTGTCCGCTGCTTAAACAGTCTTGCCGCGGAAAATCACCATGGCCGCGCCCTGTGACTGGTTGAAGTTGTTGTAACCAATCAGTCGAACGTGGTTGTTGGGGTTGGCCTTGTGGCAGGCCTCGGCTTCAGCCAGCACCACATCCACATCGGTCTCGCCAAACATCGGCAGCTTCCACATGTACCAGTACGAATCCATCAGGTATTCGGGTTCGGTGTGCTCGATGGCGGGGTTCCAGCCTTTCTTCACCAGATACTCGACCTGCTTGCGGATATTGGCTGCATCCATCGCGGGCAGATAGGAGAAGGTTTCGAATTTGCGGCTGGCGGGATCGCTCACGCGGCTTTTGTAATCCATCACTTCAGACATTTTATTTCCTTTCAGATTGGGCTCTGGCCCCCGGACTGCATTCAAAGGCAGCCCGGGGCAACCGTGCGATCAACGCAATTTACTTGTGAGAAACGTCCAGCTTGTCGACGGTGTCGAACTCGAACTTGATCTCTTTCCACGTTTCCATGGCGATCTTCAGTTCGGGGCTGTGCGAAGCGGCAGTGGTCAGAATGTCCTTGCCTTCCTTCTCCAGTTCACGACCCTGGTTGCGTGCCTCCACACAGGCTTCCAGTGCGACACGGTTGGCGGCGGCGCCAGCAGCGTTGCCCCAGGGGTGGCCGAGCGTACCGCCACCAAACTGCAGCACGGA
>JBFHXL010000192.1:0-4418 GCA_041599035.1 Thiobacillus sp.
AGCAGCATCGCGGTGTTGCTGGCCAGCGGGCTGATCACGCTGCTTGCGGCCTGGGGGCTGTTCGCATGAAATCGGCTGCCGGTTCGCATACCGGCACCGGCACCTGGCTCATGCAGCGTGCCACCGCGCTGGTACTGGCCCTGGCCCTGCCGGGATTGATGGTTTATTTCCTGACGGCCTTGCCGGTCGATTTTTCCGGTTGGCAGGGTCTGTTTGCGCCGCTTTGGGTGCGCGTGCTGCTGTTGCTGACGATGACGGCGCTGGCCCTGCATGCCTGGGTGGGAATGCGCGATATTTTCATGGATTACGTTCATCCGCTGGCGGTCAGGCTGGCGTTGTACCTGATCGTGATCCTTATCCTCGCAGGCAGCGTGGTGTGGCTGGCCGCAATTCTGTTCGGTGCGGCGCCGGGGAGCGGGGCATGAACACGCGCCGCTTCGATGCACTCATCATCGGCGGCGGCGGCGCCGGTTTGCGCGCGGCGCTGCAACTGGCGCGCTCGGATTACACGGTCGCGGTGGTATCGAAAGTGTTTCCCACGCGTTCGCATACGGTCTCGGCACAGGGCGGCATCACCGCAGCGCTCGCCAATGTCGACGACGACCGCTGGGAATGGCACATGTACGACACGGTCAAGGGTGGCGACTGGCTGGGTGACCAGGACGCGATCGAGTTCATGTGCCGTGAGGCCGCCAGCGCGGTGTACGAACTCGAACACATGGGGCTGCCGTTTTCGCGCCTCGACAACGGCAAGATCTATCAGCGCCCCTTCGGCGGGCAGTCGAAAAACTTCGGCGGCGAGCAGGCCACCCGCACCTGCGCGGCCGCCGACCGCACCGGCCACGCGCTGCTGCACACCTTGTACCAGCAGAACATCAAGCATCGCACCCAGTTCTTCGACGAATACTTTGCGCTTGATCTGGTGCGCGATGCCGAAGGCTATTGCCTCGGCGTGACCGCCATGAACATCGAGACCGGCGAGCCGGTGCTGATCGAGGCGCGCACCACCTTGCTCGCCACCGGCGGCGCCGGGCGGGTGTTCTGGAACAGCAGCAACGCCATGATCAACACCGGCGACGGTCTCGGCATGGTGCTGCGTGCCGGATTGCCCTTGCAGGACATGGAATTCTGGCAGTTCCACCCCACCGGCATCGCCGGCGTCGGCTGCCTCATTACCGAAGGCGCACGCGGCGAGGGCGGCTATCTGCTGAACCGGAACGGCGAGCGCTTCATGCAACGCTACGCCCCGCATACCCGGGATCTCGCCGGGCGCGACGTGGTGACGCGCGCCATCGCGATCGAAATAGCCGAAGGACGCGGTTTCAGATCGGCGGCGGACCAGGGCGGTGGCGATTATGTCGAGCTCAAGCTCGATCATCTGGGCGAAAAGCTCATCGCCGACAAACTGCCCGGCATCCGCGACCTGTCGCTTCGCTTCGCCGGCGTCGATCCGGTCACGCAGCCCATCCCCGTCGCACCCACTGCGCACTACATGATGGGCGGCATCCCCACCAATCTGCATGGTCAGGTGGTTGCACCGGCACGCTTTGGTCCCGAGGAACCGGTGCCGGGACTGTACGCCGTGGGTGAATGCGCCTGCGTATCGGTGCATGGCGCCAACCGCCTGGGCGGCAATTCGCTGCTCGACCTGATCGTGTTCGGTCGCGCCGCAGGCAGGCACATGCTGGAATATCTGCGCGACACCCCCTATGCGCGCGCCTTGCCCGAGCATGCGGCCGACGCCGCCCGGGACCGCCTGCAGCGCTGGGACCAGCCCGGTAGTGAACGCGTGGCGGCGATCAGCGCCGACCTGCGACACATGATGCAAGTGCACGCCGGCGTGTTCCGCACCGACGCATTGCTGCGCGAGGGGCTCGGCAAGCTGGATGAACTGGAAACGCGGCTGGCGCATGCCGGCCTTGCCGACACCAGCCGCGTCTTCAACACGGCGCGTATCGAGGCACTGGAACTGGAAAACCTGATCGGCGTGGCGCGGGCGACGCTGGTGTCGGCGCTTTATCGCACCGAAAGCCGCGGCGCGCATACGCGGGAGGATTTTCCCGAGCGCGATGACGAACATTGGCTGAAGCACACGCTGTATTCGCGCGAGGGGGATCTGGTCGATACCAAGCCGGTGCGGCTGAAGCCGCTGACGGTGGAGTCGATACGGCCGAAGGAGAGGGTGTATTGATGGGGAACTTGGTTCTCTTTTCTTCGCAGCGGCTTCGCGTTTCGCCTATGGGCGAGGTACTTTCTTTTGCGTGGCCAAAAGAAAGTACCCAAAGAAAAAGCCACCCCTACTGTGTCGGCCTGCGGCTGCCCTGCGATGCTCGCCACCCGAGGCGGGGCTGGAACTCGCCCTGGCGAGCCGCACAAAACGCGGCTCACTGCGGAGCTCGGACACCCAGCCCCTTGTTTCCTCGGGCGGCTGCGCTTCTCGGCGACACACAAGGGGCACCCCTGCGAGCGCCCGTGCTTGGCTATTCGGCAGCATTACGCGATGGCGGTGCGAGGGGGTGTTCCCCTTCAGCGCTGCCGATTTGGCGTGTGCGGGCGGGGAAAAAGCGGAACCGTGTCCGAGTTCCGCAGCACGGGGCGTTTTGTGCCCCGTGCCAGGGCGAGTTGGTGGAGCGCCCGCCCGCGCGCGCCAAATCGGGAACCCGCAGGGCAGCGATGTGGGGTCGCCTTTCTTTGGTTACTTTCTTTGGCGAAGCAAAGAAAGTAACTCGCCCAAAGGCGAAACAGAACGTTCGCATCCCGCAGGCGAAACGCGAAGCCCCTGCGAGGCGCAACTAGCCATGCCCTTCTTCGACTACCGCGCCATCGACCAGACCGGCCGCACCTCCCGGGGCACGCTGTCGGCCGTCAACGACGTCGACCTCGAACTGCGCCTGAAACGCATGGGGCTCGATCTCATCACCCTGTCCGAGCTGTCGCGCCAGTACGCCCCCAGCGGTCGTGAACGCGTCACCCGGCGCGACCTGGTCACTTTCTGCATCCACATGCGCTACATCACCCGTTCCGGGATTCCGCTGCTCGACGGCTTGCGTGATCTGCGCGACACCATGGAAAAACGCGGCTTTCGCGATGTGCTGACCGCGCTGCTGGAAGACCTCGAGGGCGGCAAGGTGCTGTCGCAGGCGTTGGCAGCGCACCCAGCCGTATTCGGTGCGGTGTTTGTCCACAGCATCAAGGCGGGCGAACAGACCGGCCTGCTGGATGCGGTGTTCGATCGCCTGGCCGAATCACTGAAGTGGCAGGAGGAAGTTGCCGCCAAGGCCAAGCGGTTGATGATTTACCCGGCGCTGGTGCTATCTGTCGTCGGCGCGGCCATTCTTTTCTTGCTGGTCTATCTGGTTCCGCAAGTGCTCACCCTGGTCGAAACCATGGGCGTCAAACTGCCGCTGCCGACGCTGATTTTGATGGCCGTATCCAGTGCAGTGCGCTCGTACTGGGTCATCGGCCTGTCGCTGGCGCTGGTGCTGGGCATCGGGCTGCCCCTGTGGGTGAAAAAAAGCGAGGCGGGACGCGACTGGTGGGACCGCACGCAATTGAGGCTACCCATCATCGGACCGATCGTGCAGAAGATCGTGCTGTCACGCTTTACCAACACGCTGGCAATGATGTACCGCTCCGGGGTTACGGTGCTTGATGCCCTGCGTGCGGGCGAAATGATCGCCGGCAACCGGGTGATTGCGCGCGGCATCCACCGCGCCGGGCAGCAGATTGCCGATGGACGCGGCCTGTCCGAAAGCTTTCAGTCACTGGCGCTGTTTCCGCCGCTGGTGATCCGCATGCTGCGCGTGGGCGAAGCAACCGGCGCGCTCGACGAGGCGCTGGATAACGTGACGTATTTCTATAATCGCGAAGTGCTCGACTCGATCGAGAACGGCCTCAGGGTGCTCGAACCCCTGCTCACCGCCATCCTCGGTCTGCTGCTTGGCGGCATCCTGGTATCGGTGCTGCTGCCGATTTACGACCTGATCGGAAACCTGCCACTGTGATATTCGACCACCACCTGATTCTGCTTGCCACGCCGCGCCAGATTGGCGTGCTCGACTGGCGTCCGGGGCATATGCACTGGCTGGGAGAGTTTTCTGCCAGCGCGACGGGGCTGGCGGCGTTTCAGAAAATCGTGGCCAGGAATGCCCGGCTGCCCGTCCTGCTGGTGGTGGATACAGTAGACGAGGATTATCGCAGCGAGATCATGCCGCACGTGCAGGGGCAGGCTCGCGAAGCCTTGCTGGCGCGCAAGCTCAAGCAGGGGTTCCGCAATGCACGCTTTACCGGGGCCTGGCGACAGTCGCGTGAAGCGACAGGACGCCGCGATGACCGCTATCTGCTGGCCGCTTTGACCGATGCCGAATGGCTGACACCCTGGCTGAGCGTGCTGCATCGTGAACGCGTGCCGCTGTCCG
>JBFHXL010000193.1:0-4391 GCA_041599035.1 Thiobacillus sp.
GTCGGGCACCTGCATCAGGCGCACCAGATTCACCGGGCCATGTTCCTGGTAGAGGTCTGCGGGTTCCAGTTCGAACTGTCCGAGTAAAAAGGCCGCCATCGACGCCGAGCAGTTGTCGGCGACTTCGAGCCGGACCGCTGCGCCGTAATTTCGTTGCGGCAGTTCGCCCTGCAGGGCCTGGCGCAGGTTCTTGATTTCCTCGTCGTCGACGAACAGGTCGGAGTTGCGGGTAACGCGAAACTGGTAGCAGCCTTTCACCGTCATGCCGGTGAACAGTTCACCGACGTGGGCATGCAGAATCGACGACAGGAAGACAAAACCGTATTCGCAGCCGGCAATGTCCTCCGGCATGCGGATGACCCGTGGCAAGGATCGCGGCGCCTGCACCACCGCCGCCCCGGAATTGCGCCCGAAGGCATCGCGGCCGGACAACTCGACCGCAAAGTTGAGACTCTTGTTCAACACGCGCGGAAACGGATGCGCAGGATCGAGCCCTACCGGCGTCAGTACCGGCATCAGTTCGCGAAAGAAGTAATCGCGGATCCAGGCTGTTTGTTCCTCGTTCCATTGCGTGCGGCGAAAGAAGTGGATGCCGTGGGTGGCCAGTTCGGGAATGATGTTGTGGTTGAACAGTTCGTATTGCTTGCTCACCAGGGTATGTGCCGCCTCCGATACCGCACGGTATTGCTGGCGCGGCGTCATGCCGTCGGGCGAGTATTGGGTAGAACGGGCGTGAATCTGCTCCTTCAGTCCGGCGACCCGCACTTCGAAGAATTCATCCATGTTGCTGGAAAAGATGCACAGAAACTTCAGGCGCTCCAGCACCGGAATGGCAGGATCGTCGGCCTGTGCCAGCACCCGGCGCTGGAAGGCGAGGATGCCGAGTTCGCGGTTGATGAGGGTGTCGGAACGGGGCAGGTTCATGGTCTAGTATCGGTGATCATGTTCCATGATAAACGTTCGCCGACATGCTGGCGTGAACGATTCATGACGGCGCCGCATTAACGCCGGCAGCGTCGGACTGACGTATACGAGAACAGACCTGTAGCAACAGGTATGGTTGAGGGAGGCATATGGAATTGATTGTGTGGCGCCATGCCGAGGCTGATGACACGTATCCGGATCTCGGCCGCGAACTGACAGACAGGGGGCGCAAGCAGGCGGCCCGGGTGGCCGCCTGGCTCACTCCGCGTCTGCCTGCGGATATACGGATCCTGGTGAGCCCCGCCGCACGCGCCGTGCAAACCGCGCAGGCGCTCGGGCGCGAGCATGACGTGGTCGCGTCGCTGGCGCCCGGCGCCGATGCCGGGGACGTGCTGGCCGCTGCGGGATGGCCGGATTCCATCCGTCCCGTGCTGATTGTCGGGCATCAGCCCACGCTGGGGCAGGTGGCGCGGCGGCTGGTGTGCGGGCAGCCGGGCGACCTGGCGATCAGGAAGGGCAGCCTGTGGTGGTTCCACGGTCGCGAGCGGATGGGGCAGCTGCAGGTGGAATTGCGCGCTGTGGCCACGCCTGACTGGTTATAATCGGCGCGTGACTATCCGACCTATCAAGTTCGAGGCGATCGCGCTGAGCCCAACCACGACGACGAGGGATGTGACGTGCCGGCCTGGCTGAGCAGCGTGCGCGACCTGATCGCCGAAGCGAGCCCATGGCGCCGCTTCATGCTTGCCCTGCTGGTGGCGCTGCCGCTGGCTGCGCTGGCCGCGGCCTATTTCAGGTTCAACCCGCCGCTCTATCGTGTCCTCTATGCCCAGCTATCGGACCGGGCCGGCGGTGAAGTCATTGCCGCACTCGAGCAGCTCGATATTCCTTATCGCCTGTCGGCGACCGACGGCACCATCGAAGTACCCAGCGAGCAACTGCACGTGGCGCGCTATCGTCTGGCCGCGCGAGGACTGCCAAAAACGGACGCCGAGGTAGAGGACGAGGCCAGTCGAACCCCCAGCTTTGGCGCTTCATCCCTGCAGGAACAGCAACGTTATCAGCACATGCTCGAACTCGATCTGGCGCGTTCGATCCAGAAACTGGAAGCGGTCGAACTGGCTCGGGTCCATCTCGCCATTCCCAGGGTTTCGCCCTTTCTGCGCGATGCGCCGCACGCGACTGCTGCGGTTCTGGTGCGATTGCGCCGGGGTGCGCAGCTGTCGGTGGACCAGGTTACGACCATCCAGACCCTGGTCGCCGCCGGGGTGCCGCGCATGAAACGTACCGACGTGCAGGTGCTCGATCCAAGCGGTGTCCTGCCGGGGGTCGCCTTGCCCGAGGCGGTGCAGTCGCAGCAGGCGGTGATTGAGCAGGATCTGGCGCAACGCGCACTGGCGGTGCTGACGCCATGGCTGGGCAAGGAGCGGGTCAGTGTGCAGGTGACGGCGACGCTGGAGGACAGCGAAATCCGGCAGACGGTCGAACAGGTGCGCACTGTCGTGGTGGATGGCCGGCCGCAGCCGCTGGAAAAAACCGTACGCACCACGCGGGTGCCGGAAGGCCGCATCAAGCGTCTCAATGCCATCGTGATTCTGGGTTTTGACGCCAGTGCCAACGCGCGCTGGCGTGCCGGGCAGATGGTGCGCCAGGCGCTGGGCATGCAGTCCGCGCGCGGCGACAGCGTGAATGTCTATGCCCTACCCAATGCGGTGCAGGCGGCCTCCGAGGCGGCACCGCTTCAGGCGCAGCCGCCCCTGCCGCCTCAGGTGGAAGCCGGGCCGGCGGCACCGGTTCCGACTGCGCCCGTGCATCCAAGCAGGGGGACGCCCGCACAGATGGAAATTCCGCCTGCGTTGACGCAATGGGGGCCAGGCGCTGCCGCGGGAGGCCTCTTGCTTCTGCTCGGCCTGATCTGGTGGCGTGTCCGCAGGAGGCCGCCCCCCGAATTGCCGGCCGATGACTTCGACGCCGAACTCGAGGCCGTGCGCGCCCGGGTGCAGGCCGATCCCCGCGTGGCAGCCGATGTCGTCAAATTATGGATGCGCGCATGAGTCAGGCCGGAATCGAAAAGTCCGCCGCGCTGTTGCTGGCCTTGGGCGAAGAAGCCACGGCCAGCGTGTTCCGCTATCTCAGTCCGCTGGAGGTGAGCCGCTTGGGGCGTGCCATGCGCGAAATGGAGGTGCTGCCGCGCGAACGCGTGCGCGCCATCCTGCATGATTACACCGCCGAATCCGCCGAACAGACCGGATTTGCCGCCGATACCGGACGCTTTTTGGATGAAACCCTCAGGCAGGCTTTTCGTCCGGAGCGTGCGCAGTCCCTGTTGCAGCATCTGGGTGCGTCCGCTACGCAGACACTGGAAAAGCTGGCCTGGCGCGAGCCCGCGGAAATTGCTGGCCTGCTGGAGGCGCAGCCGTCACAGCTGATTGCCGTGGTGGCATCGCAGTTGCCGCGTGATGTGGCGGCTGCGATGCTCGATGTGCTGCCCGCGGCCACCCGCGCGGACACCCTGCTGGACCTGGCGCAAAGCGATGCGCCCAGCGCGGACATGCTGCAGGATCTGGACGACTGGCTGGCCAGCCTCGAACCTTCGCTGCCGCTGCAGGGGGAAGCCGCGGTGGCCGGCCTGCTGGGACAGATGAGCGAGGGGAGTGCTGCCGCCGCCCTGAGCCAGCTCGATCAGAACGACGCCGATCTGGCTGCACGCCTGCGCCTGCGCACGCTCGCGTTCGAAGACCTGGTGCGGCTGCCCGCAGCCAGCCGTAAAACCTTTCTGCGCAATGTCGGCGCGCGCACCCTGCTGCATGCACTCAAGGGCAGCGATGGCCGGGTGCTCGATGCCCTGATGATGGTGATGAGCCCGACTGCGGCACAGCGCATGCGCGATGATCTGGACACCCTGGGCGCCCTGCCGGTGACCGCGATCGAGGCCGCGCAGGACGAAGCCGGCGCCACCTTGCGGCGCCTGGCGGCCGAGGGGGCGATCCTGTTCCCGGAAGAGGAGGCGGCATGAGCACGCACGACGACCCCACTGCATTTGAACAATGGGAAGTGGTGGAACTGGCCGCTTCAGCCAATGCGCAGGCAGCGTCGGTTCCGGATCCCGCGGCTGAACTGGCTGCGCTGCGCGAAGCCGCGCGGGCCGAGGGCTATGCCGAAGGCCTGGCTGCCGGACGCGCGGAAGCGGATCGAGCCGGCGCGCACCTGAAACAGTTGATGGACAGTTTTTCCGCGACCCTGGATAACCTGGATTTTCGTCTGTCCGACATGGTGCTGGACCTGGCGCTCGATGTGGCGCGCCAGGTGGTGACGGGCGAACTGGCGGTTCGTCCGGAACGCATTCTTGATGTCGTCAACCTGGCGCTGAAACAGATGGCCGAAAGCAGCCGCGAGGCCCGTCTGCTGCTGAATCCGGACGATGCCGCGCTGGTGCGCCCGCATCTCGACAAGGTGCTGGACAAGAA
>JBFHXL010000194.1:0-4390 GCA_041599035.1 Thiobacillus sp.
GCCGGCTACATGGTCAGGGACGGCAAGCCCACCGGCTTCTTCTACCTTGATCACCGCACCGTCGATGGCGATCACGCCCTGATCACCGACATCCACGTCACCCCTGCCAACCTGCATGACAGCGTGCCCTACCTGGGCCGGCTCGACCGCATGCGCCGACGCTTCGGCTTTGAAGTCGGCGCGGTCGGACTGGATGCGGGCTACTTCACCCCGGCCATCTGCAAAGGACTCAACGAGCGTGGGATCTACGGCGTCATCGGCTACCGCCGTCCGAACCACCGGGACGGCTACTTCTACAAACGCGAGTACGCCTACGACCGTGAACGCGATGTTTACGTCTGCCCCAATGGTCGGGCCCTCAACTACCGCACCACCAACCGCCAGGGCTACCGGGAATACGCCTCGACGCCGGACCAGTGCACGGGCTGCGCGATGAAGGGACAATGCACGCAAAGTGCGAACGGGATCAAGGTCGTCATCCGGCATGTGTGGGAAGACCACAAGGAGGCGGTGGATGCGCATCGCCTCAGCCCGGCCGGCAAACGCCTGTACAAGCGTCGCAAGGAGACGGTGGAGCGCAGCTTTGCGGATGCCAAGGAACTGCACGGGCATCGGTATGCCCGTTTCCGGGGCGTGGCGAAGGTGCGGGGGCAAGCGCTGCTGGCGGGAGCCTGTCAGAACATGAAGAAGATGGCGCGCCTCCTGGCGCGGGCGGCAGCGCGCCTTTTACACGTCATTCTGCCCATTCAAGATGTGTCTGGAAGGCTACAGGTTCGTCTGCGCGATCTGCTCGCCGGTTTCCTGTTTCAGGCAGCCGTCCGGCCGGCCTAAACACTATGCACCAAAGAAAAACCCCGACTTCGGAAAAGGTCGGGGTTTGTCAGCAGACTGAAGGCCTGCCCATGCAGGCCTTGTTTCATCAACCAACATCAATAGCGCTGCGTCAGCGTCATCGTCTGCCCATCGCGCCGCATTTCCATGCGGTTCAGAAAACTCATTCCCAGCAGCGGCACGTTCAGGCCCGTCTCGACAACCATGCCGTCCACCTGATTGAGCGTGATGCTGCCGACCTTGACCGTGTTGAACTTGACGCGCCAGGCGGGCACCACCCCGCCCGCGGTGCCCACGCCGACCGCCTGGCCCGACCGATAATCCAGCCCGATGCGTTTGGCTTCGGCGGCGCTGATGGCAATGGCGGTCGCCCCGGTATCGACCAGAAAGCTCATGGGATAGCCGTTGAGCGAGCCGGCGGCGGCAAAGTGGCCGCGCGCATCGGCAGTTAGCGAGACGCTGGGGCGCTCCGCTGGCGCCGCTGCGCCCGCAAACGACTGCCCCATGGACAGGGTGCGCGGCTTGCCGTCGACCTCGAAACTGGCGCTGCCGGAATCGGCCGCAATCAGCTTGACCCCCTGCACCACCTGTCCGACGCTGAGCGTGCGCGGCCTGCCGCCATCGATACTGACCATGGCCTTGTCCTTGAAGAGACCCACGACCGACACGCTCGCGGCCAGTGTGGGGGTGCATACCAGCCAGCCAGCCGCTATGATGAGCATCGTTGATTGTTGCCTGAGAGACATCGTGCATCCTGTTCTGATATTTCGGCATTTCCCCATCGAGGGGCCCGGCTATTTCACCACGTTTCTGGATCGCCACGGCATCCCCTGGCAACTGATCCGCATCGACGCCGGTGACGCCATCCCCGATACCCTTAACGGCGTTTCCGGCCTCTGCTTGATGGGCGGACCGATGAGCGTCAATGACGACCTGCCCTGGATTGCCTCCGAATTGGCCCTGCTCCGCCAGGCCATTGCTGCCGGCATCCCGGTGATCGGCCACTGTCTGGGTGCCCAACTGATGTCCCGGGCGCTGGGCGCAACGGTGGGACCTGCCCCGGTCAAGGAAATCGGCTGGGGCGATGTCAGGATCACCGACGCCGAAGCGGCGCGCCCCTGGTTGGGCAGCGACCCGGATCCGATGCTGGCCTTTCACTGGCACGGCGAAACCTTTACCCTGCCGCCTGGTACCAGCCGTATTCTGGAAAGCGGATACTGCGCCAACCAGGCCTATGTGCTGAATGACCGCCACATCGCCCTGCAGTGCCACGTCGAAATGACGCCCGAACTGGTCGCCAGCTGGTGCGACCACGGCGCCCCGGAAATCGCCGCCAGCAGCGGTCCGGGCGTGCAGTCCCCGGAATCCATTCTGGCCGACCTGCCTGCACGCACCGCCCGCCTGCAGCAACTGGCCGACAAAATTTATTCCCGCTGGATTCAAGGGCTTAGGCGACAAGAGCCCGAACATCGGGGCATAATGGCTGGACAGTCCCATCCCGCGGCGTAGGATGAACAGGCGAGCGTGATGCTCGGCACGCACAGCTTCACCGCACACAGAAACAGAAAACGGGAAAATTTATGCAAAACGTCGATTACGCCAACTTTGATTTCGGCGAACGTCTGAATGGTTTCATTCACGAAGTGATGAATTTCGGTGGCACCCCGCGTACCGAGAAGGACCTATCCGAAGGCCAGAAGGTTTTCGTGCGCGCGGTCAAGCGCGAAATGGTCAAGTACGCCGACCCCAACCGCCGCGGCTATCCGCACAACCTGCTGGAGCAGATGGAGGCCTTTACCCGCACCGTGGGCGACCTGCATAACTCCTATTTCGATTCAGGCATGCGCAAGGTCAGCGACTGCCTCTACAACCGCTGGAAAATGCTTTACGACGAAACCAGGAAACTGGCCGCCGCCGGGGGCGACACCAAGCCCGCCTGGGTCGATGTTATTAAGACCGAGCAGTCCGATATGCCCGCCTTTTTTGACGCATAACCAATTGATTTAAATAATGAATCCAATATTTGGGGATTTTATTATTTTTTAATCAATATCAAACCGGCTTATCCTCAAATAAAAATAAAGCATTATTCAGGCACCCACCCAGGTGCTATGCTGCTCGCACTCTAATACCCCCATTAAGTCCAAGGAGACGGCATGTCCAAACTGGTACGCCCACACGGTGGCGGCGAACTCAAACCCCTGCTGCTGACCGGCGACGCACTCGCCGCCGAAAAAGCCCGCGCGGCCTCGCTGCCCAAAGTCAACATGTCCTCGCGCGAAACCGGTGACCTCATCATGATGGGGATCGGCGGCTTCACCCCGCTCGAAGGCTTCATGACCCACGCCGACTGGCAGGGTGTGTGCGACGGCTACAAGATGGCCAACGGTCTGTTCTGGCCCATTCCCGTCACGCTGTCGACCAATGACGATGGCATCAAGGCTGGCGACGACATCGCGCTGGTCAACGGCGAAAACGGCGAGATCATGGGCACCATGAAGGTGACCGAGAAGTACAGCATCGACAAGGCGCACGAATGCATGCAGGTCTACAAGACCACCGACATCGAGCACCCCGGCGTCAAGATGGTCATGGCACAAGGCGCCCACAACCTGGCCGGCCCGGTCAAGGTGCTGTCCACCGGCGGCTTCAAGGAAGAATACGGCGACCAGTTCATGACCCCCGCCGAAACCCGTGCTGCATTTGAAAAGGCCGGCTGGTCCAAGGTTGCCGCGTTCCAGACCCGCAACCCGATGCACCGCAGCCATGAATATCTGGCCAAGATCGCCATCGAAACCATGGACGGCGTACTGATTCACTCGCTGCTGGGCGCACTGAAGCCGGGCGATATTCCTGCAGAAGTCCGTTCCGAGGCCATCAGCACCCTGGTCGAAAACTATTTCGCACCCAACACCGTGATCCAGGCGGGCTATCCGCTCGACATGCGCTATGCCGGTCCGCGCGAAGCGCTGCTGCATGCCCTGTTCCGCCAGAACTATGGCTGTTCGCACCTGATCGTCGGCCGTGACCACGCAGGCGTGGGCGACTACTATGGCCCGTTCGACGCCCAGAAGATCTTTGACGAGATCCCGGCCGGTTCGCTCGAAACCACCAACATGAACATCGACTGGACCTTCTGGTGCAACAAGTGCGGCGGCATGGCTTCGCAGCGTACCTGCCCGCACACCAAGGACGACCGCATCCTGCTGTCCGGCACCAAGGTTCGCGCCATGCTGTCCGAAGGCCAGGACCTGCCGGTCGAATTCAGCCGCCCCGAGGTCGCCAAGGTGCTGCAGAAGTACTATGCTGGTCTGTCAGCTGAGCAGAACGTCAAGATCGAGCTGAAAGGCCACTCGGCTGCTTGATTTTTCCGGGCGGCAGCGATGCCGCCCGGGATGTCCCCAGATAACGAAAGTTATCTGACAGGGAAAAGGTTTTAGGACACGAGCCTACCGGAAGCGGATTCGCGAGTCGCCCCGGCCAAGGACGGGTTCAGTTCTAAGCGGACCGCGACGGTCGCGGATTGTTAGCTAACCAAGAAGGAGATTTTAATGCCAAC
>JBFHXL010000195.1:0-4383 GCA_041599035.1 Thiobacillus sp.
ATAGCGATTGCCGATATCCTCGACCAGACGCGTCATGGCGGCGCTGGCCAGCAGTTCGGTCGCTCGCTTGTAGGTGCGGCCGGCGGGCAGCACCGTCAGCTTGGCGATGTCGGTCTTGATCAAGACATCGGACAGCTTCAGGTCCTTGTCCTGCAGCACATCGAGCAGGCCCTTGTCGGCGCGGATGCCGAGATACTCAGGCACCCGCGGCTTGGCGACATCGGCATCGACCAGCAGCACGGTGCGATCCATTTCCATCGCCATCGAAATGGCAAGATTGATGGCGCAGAAACTTTTGCCTTCGCCCGGCAGCGAACTGGTGACCATGATGAGGTTGCCGTTCTTGACCCGCGCCGTACCCTGGCCGAAGGCATTGGCAATGAGCGGACGCTTGATGATGCGGAACTCTTCGGCGATCTGGCTTTTTTCGGCATCCGGCGCGATGGCGCCCATGCGATGCAGGCGCGCCAGATTGATCGACTGCACCTGGCTGTTGCCTTCCAGCACATCCGCATCAGGGCTCGATGCACTAAAAACCGGCTCCACCGGCGTGGCCACGAACGGGGCCGCCTGCTGGCTGCCGCGCTGCTTGTTCAGTGCATTCTCGATCAGGCTGGCATCTTGCGCATGGCTGCCGCCCGCCGGCTGCGACGCCCCGGCCCCCATTTTGCCTGCTGCTTTTTCAATAATGCTCATGGCTTCTCCTAGCCCGCGCGCGAGATGACGAGTTGCACGACCATCACGGCACCATACGCGGCAATCAGGCTGCCCAACGCGGCCAGATACGTCAGCAGCCCCTTGCGCTTGCGGCGGCGAGTCTCGTCGGTTTCAACCCGCGAGACCGCGCCCAGCAACGGCAACCCGGTCAGTTCACGCAAAGCACGCCGGTCGGTCACCGTGCGGCGCAACTGGCTCAGCAGGAAGGCCAGGGCCACCCCCGCAACCAGCCCCCCCAGCGTGACCAGCGACAACAGCAGCGGGCGGTTCGGCCAGGCCGGATGGCCGGGCACGAATGGCGGGTCGATCACGCGAAAATCCACCGTATCGGTCTTGCTTTCGACCTCACTGGACATGCTGACCGATTCGCGACGTTTCAGCAGCGCGTCATAGTTCTGGCGATACACGTCGTAATCACGGGTCAGCTGGGTATATTCCTGCTCCACCTGCGGGATCAGGTTGGACGCATTGCGCAATTCGCCAAAGCGGCGCTGATATTCGGCCACGCGCGCACCCAGCGAGGAGACGGTTGCATCCGCTTCGGCAATGGCGATGGTGAGTTGCTGATAGACCGGATTCTGGATCCTTGAGCCCACCGGATCGGCTTTGCGCTGCGCCAGCTCGGCCTTTTTCTGTTCTTCCAGTTTATCGATCAGGCGCTGGGTTACCAGGACATCCGGATGCCGGTCGGTATATTTCAGGCGCAGCTGGTCCATTTGCTGTTGCAGCGACTGAATCCGGCCATCGATCTCGCTATTGGTCGACACTACTGCGGCGGCGGCGGAGAGCTCGGGTTCTTCGTCTGCCAGCTGGCGCTTGAGCTGATTGCGGCGGTTGACGGCCTCCTGCTGGTCGAGTTGCGCCTGCCGCAGCAGCGCCGAAACCTCAGCCAGCTTGGCGTAATAATCGCCCCCCTGCCCCGGCATCATGCCGATGTGCTTCCGCTTGAACTCCGTGAGCGCGCTTTCGGCATCGGTCAGTTTTTGCTGATATTGCTGCAGCTGTTCTTCGATGAAGCGCTGCGAGCTGGAAATATCCTGGCGGGTCTTGCCCAGGCTGCTTTCCACGAAAATGGTCAGCAGCGATTGCACCACCTTCTTGGCCAGATCGCCATTGGGGTCCTGGTAGCTGATGGTGTAAAGGTTTTCCTTGCCGGCATCGGCAATGGCAATTTTTTCTGCCAGACCGGTCAGCATTTTCTCGGTCTGCTCCGGCGTCTTGGCCTTCACGTCCAGATCGGTCATGCGCGCCACTTTTTCCAGCGTCGGGCGGCTGACCAACTGGCGGGTCATCAGCCTGATCTGCTGTTCGACGTTGGGCTGAACCGTCAACCCCGACAACAAGGGTCCCAACAAGGTTTGCGTATCCACATAGACGCGCGCAGACGCCTCGAAACGATCGGGAAGCATCATGACCCAGGTCCAGCCGACGATGCACACCAGCCAGGCCATCGCCACGCCCCACCAGCGCCGATACCAGGCGGCCTTGGCATATCCCAAAATTTGTTGCAGCACTTGATCCATGCAGGGGGTCCGTCAAAAAGCGCCCGACAGCCTGCGGCTTGGGCGAAAACACAGTTAGAACAGGCTTTCCGGCACCACCAGCACATCGCCCGGGCGCATATCGACGTTGGCCGAAATATCACCGCCTTTCAGCAGGTCCTCCAGCCGCACGCCAAGATGTTCCTGCTTGCCTTCCGACGTGCGCAGAATGTAGGCCTTGTTGCCGGCCGCGAAATCAGTCAGCCCCCCGACCGCAATCATCAGGTCGATCAGGCTCATTTTTTCACGGTAGTTCAACGCCTGCGGCTTGGCGGCTTCACCTACTACGCGGATCTGCTGGTCAAACGGTCCAACCCCTCCGGCAACAATAACCGTAACAATGGGCTCCTGGATGTATTTGGACAGCGACTTTTCAATATCCCGCGCTAGCTGGGTAGGCGTTTTGCCAGAAGCCTGCATATCTTCGATCAGGTTCATGGTCATCTTGCCATCAGGGCGTACCGGGAAGGCACCGGATACCTCAGGATTACGCCAGACAAAGACCTGGACCGAGTCGCCGGGTCCAACCAGATAGTTCCAGTCAACATTACCCGTCTGGGCAGGCGCGGGCGGATAAGTTGGCGTACCGGAACACCCCGCCATGACGGCAACTGCCAACACCACGCTGGCGCGTGCGATATACCTATTGATCCCGAACATGACCATCCTCCCTTGTCTTCCTTAGATTGATTCGGCGTCATTATGCCTGAGCGGACGGGAAACCCGATATCGCCGTCCTGCCCCAGAAATAACCCATTGGCGAGTTCTCGCCCCCTTTGAAAGCTTAGTATGCAATGACGGGCTTTGCCATACGCGACCCGCGCACGGGCAACCGGCCACCCTGTCGCAGTGCCCTCACCCATCAGGGTATTATGCAGTCCATGACCGCTCCCGCAATCGACAGCCTCGACACCCTGCGCCAGCATCTCCGCGACTTTGCCCATGCCCGTGACTGGGAACGCTACCACACGCCCAAGAATCTGGTCATGGCCCTGAGTGTCGAAGCCGCGGAACTGCTCGAACCCTTCCAGTGGCTCACTGCAGAGCAGAGCCTCCAGCTAAGCGCCGAACAGCATGAGGCGGTGCGCCAGGAGATCGCCGACGTGCTGATTTATCTGACCCGGCTGGCCGACCTGCTGGGGATCGACCTGCTGGCGGCCGCGGCCGACAAGCTGGTGATCAACGCACGCAAGTACCCGGTCGACATGGCACATGGCGACACGCTCAAATAACGGACTTTTCAGATGACGGATCTTTATTACACACACCACGTGTTTTTTTGCACCAACCAGCGCGACGACGGCGCCAAATGCTGCGGCGCGGCAGGCGGCCAGCAGATGCGCGACTATTTGAAGAAGAAAATCAAGCACGCCGACCTCAATGGCAAAGGCAAATACCGCATCAACAGCGCCGGCTGCCTCGACCGCTGCGACGAAGGTCCGTTGCTGGTCGTGTATCCGGAAGGCGTCTGGTACACCTATGTGGACGAATCCGACATCGATGAAATTTTCGAGGTTCACCTCAAGCAAGGGCGTATCGTCGAGCGCTTGCAGCTGAAGTGAAGGTGCCGGGCGCAGCGGCCAGAGTAAAACGCTACAAGCTCCGCATCCCGGTGCCGGCAGGCAAGCTGGAAACCGTGATCGACGACCCCGAAACCGAACGCCGCGGCCTCTTGCTGGTAGCGCACCCGCATCCGCTGCATGGCGGCAGCCTGGACAACAAGGTGGTGACCACCCTGGCCAAAGCGGCCAACGAGGCGGGTTGGGTGTCGGTGCGCCCCAACTTTCGCGGCGTCGGCATGAGCGACGGCGAATTCGATGCCGGGCTGGGCGAAACCGATGATCTGCTCGCGGTCGCCCGTTTCGTCGAAGCCAGTTATCCGGGACTGCCCTGGGCGCTGGCGGGATTTTCGTTCGGCGCCTTCGTGCAGCACCGGCTGCGCCAGCAACTGGACGCGCGCCGGCTGATCCTGGTTGCACCGGCCGTCACCATGTATGAATTCGACCCGGTGCCGCCCGACACGGTGGTGATTTACGGCGGCGCCGACGAACTGATCCCGCCCGCCGCCATCCGGCTATGGGCCGAACAGCAACAGCTCACGCAAAAAATCATTCCGCACGCCGGG
>JBFHXL010000196.1:0-4373 GCA_041599035.1 Thiobacillus sp.
ACCCCGAGTGGGATTACCACAGCCAGACCTACCGCCCGGACTGGGCCAGCGTTTACGAGGCCCTGCACCCGCAGGGCAACCCGGCCGACATCGACAGGCTGTTGCTGAAACACGGCGCGCTGGCGAAGCGTCTGAAGCGCATGCTCGACCTGCTGAAACCGCAGGACAAGGTGCGCATTCGCTATCAGGAAGAAGGCAGCGAGCTTGATCTCGACGTCGCGCTGCGTTCGCTGATCGACTTCAAGGGCGGCGCCACCCCCGACCCGCGCATCAACATGAGCCACCGCACCAACGGCCGTGACATCTCGGTGATGCTGCTGCTCGACCTGTCGGAATCGCTCAACGAGAAAGCGGCCGGCAGCGACCAGACCATTCTCGAACTGAGCCAGGAAGCGGTGTCGCTGCTGGCCTGGGCGGTCGAGCAGCTGGGCGATCCGTTTGCCATCGCCGGCTTCCACTCCAATACCCGTCACGATGTGCGCTACCTGCACATCAAGGGCTACAGCGAGCGCTGGGGCGACGACGCCAAGGCGCGCCTGGCCGCGATGCAGGCCGCCTATTCGACCCGCATGGGTGCGGCCATGCGTCATGCCGCCCACTACCTGGAAGCGCGCCCGGCCGACAAGAAGCTGATGCTCATCCTCACCGACGGCCAGCCCTCGGACATCGACAGCAACGATGAACAGCTGCTGATCGAGGACACGCGCCAGGCGGTGAAGGAACTCGACCGCAACGGCATCTTCACCTATTGCATCAGCCTCGACCCCAAAGCCGATGAATACGTCAGCACCATTTTCGGCCGTCAGTACACGGTGATCGACAACATCCAGCGCCTGCCGGAAAAGCTTCCCGAGCTTTTCATGGCGTTAACGAAGTAAGCGAGACTTGAAGGCACTTTCGGCAAAGCCCTGCTTTGCCCAGCGAAACGGCCGGCGCGTTCAACGCTTCGTCTCAGAGGGGACTGCGGTCGGAGCCGGTTTCCAGCGCAGCGAATCGGAAAACCACAGCAGCAGGTTGTCGAAGGCCATCGGCCGTCCGATATGGAATCCCTGGCCCATATCACAGTCGTTTTCAATGAGCAGGGCGAGCTGTTCGTCGGTTTCGATGCCTTCGGCGACGACGGGAATGCTCAGGCTGTGTCCCATGGCGATGATCGCCAGAACCAGGGCTTCATCGCCTGGATCGTTGGTCATGTCGCGGACGAAGGACTGGTCGATCTTGAGCTTGTCGATCGGGTAGCGCTTGAGGTAGCTGAGGCTCGAATAGCCGGTGCCGAAGTCGTCGATGGCGATTTTCACCCCCAGCGCGCTCAGTTCGCTCAGGGTCGTGGCCACGCCGCTAAGCTCGTCCATCAGTACGCTTTCGGTGATTTCCAGTTCCAGCAGGCCGGGGTCGAGTCGCGTCTGCTGCAGCGCTTCCTGGACCGTGCTGACCAGGTCGCCGCTCATGAATTGCCGCGGTGAAATGTTGACTGCGACCATAAGCGGGGCCCCCAGTGCCTGCTGCATCCGCACAGCATCGCGGCAGGCCGTCTCCAGCACCCATTTGCCGATCGGAATGATGAGGCCGATATCTTCCGCCAGCGGGATGAAGTCGGCGGGCGAAATGATCTGGCCATGGGTGCCGCGCATGCGCAGCAAGGCTTCGACACCGAATACGGCGTCCGACTTCAGGTTCACCTTGGGCTGGTAAAACAGCGAGAAGCCGCCGTTTTTCAGCGCCAGGTGCAGGTCCCGTTCAAGTCCCAGGCGATTGGCCCCGCCGCTGTCGATGTCGCGTGAATATGCCCTGACTCCGTTGCGGCCGTGTTCCTTGACCCAGTACATGGCGACGTCGGCACAGCGCAACAACTCGTGCAGGTTCTGGCCGTCGCGCGGGAAAACGCTGAGTCCGATGCTGGAGGTGATGTGAACTTCCTGCACGCCGACGTCGATGGGCGGGGTCAACACCTGCTGGATGCGCTCGATCACGATTCGAGCCCCCGCTTCGTCGCTTTCCGGCAGCAGCAGGACGAATTCATCGCCGCCCATCCGCGCCAGCGTGTCGGTGGGGCGCAGGCAGGACTTGATGCGCTCCACGAATGCCTTGAGCAACTGGTCGCCGATATGATGGCCCATCGAATCGTTGATGTGCTTGAAGCGGTCGATGTCCATCATGGCCAGTACAAAGGGGGTGCCGTTACGGTGCTGCTGTTCGATCGCCACCATCACCCGGTCATCGAGCAGGGCGCGGTTGGGTAGTCCGGTCAACACATCGTGCAGGGAGATGTGGCGGATGTATTCCTCGGCGCGCTTTTGTTCCGAAATGTCGTAGGCGATGCCGAGAAATCCCTGCAGATCATCGTTCTCGTCGCGCAGGGCCGTTACCGACAACCGCACCGGGAAACGCGAGCCGTCCTTGCGCACGTAGGTCCATTCGCGTTCCTCCTGCAGGTTCATGCGGGCCTTGGCCACGAATACCTCGAAGCCGGGCGCGACCGGATGGCCGAATTCGTGGCTCAGGGCCTCGGCGCGATGCCTGACTTCGTCGGCATCGTGGAATATTTCCGGCGTCGCCTTGCCGACCAGTTCGTCGGCGCGGTACCAGAGCATGCGCTCGGCGGCCGGGTTGAAGGTCAGGATGGTGCCGTTCACATCGCTGGAAACAATCGAATAGGCGGCGCAGTCCACGATCGCGGAGCGCAACCGGTTCGAGTATTCCAGTTGCTGAAGCAGGGTTTTTTCTGCCGTGATATCCCTGTAGGTGACGGCCACGCCGCCGGGCATGGCGACGGCCTGGCGCTTGTACCAGCGGATGTCTTTGCCGCTGCCGAGGGAAAACGTCTCGAACAGGGGCTCCCGGGTCAGGGCGACGGTCCGGTATTGCTTGAAAATAGCCTTCTGTGCGGGGAAGCGTTCCAGCATGGCCTGCCCGGTCAGGCTGTCGGGCGGCAGTCCGACCATATCCTCGGCATGCCGGTTCGCGTAAGCGTAACGGAAATCGACGATATCCCCGTCCGGGTTCTTCACGCTTTCAAGAATCACGAATCCGTCCGGGCTGCTCTGGATCGACGCGTCGAAGCGCGCCCGTGCGGCGCTTTCGGCGGCGTGGGCACGGGACATGTCTCTCGTTAGCGGCTTGACGCGCAAGCGGATCAGCCATAACCCGAGCAGAACCAGCAGCAGGATCAGCGGAAGTGCAATCAGCAGTTCCTGCCGGATCGGCGCATACACTTCGGCCAGGTCTTTTCGCAGGACCAGGCCGAGGCCGGTATCGGCCACCGGGCCATAGGCCGCCAGTACGCGGTGGCCGCGATAATCGGTCAGGGGGGCGATGCCGCGCTTGCCTGCCAGCGCCAGGGTCGATGCGATCGGCTTGCCGTCAAACGTGGTGGCCAGCACATGCATGGCCGCCTGCTCGCGCTGCGGAAAGCACAGCAGCTTTTCCGCATCCAGGCGGGTGCACATCGGCAGTGCACCCGTATCGCCCCAGCTGTTGGCTTCCGTGATCACCTTGTCGATGGACGTGAGCCGCTGCTCGAGCACCAGAAATCCGCCGGGCGAACTGTCGAGCGGCGCCCTGATCCGCAGGACATAGCCGTGATCCCAGGTAAGCGCAGTGTCGATCGGTCCGTTGATGCGGGCGAAGCGGGCCGTGTCGGGAAGCAGGCGCCCGGCCAAAATGCGGCGCCGCTGATCCGTCTCCACACCGATTCCGCTGAAGCCGTGTGCGAGCAGATTTTCGCCGACATGGGCAGGCTGCGTTGCGGAGTCGGCGAGCAAGCGGGCCGCTGCCGCCTGGAGGGAAGGCGCCAGGCTGACCACGATCGCGCGCTGGGCGCGGTCCTCTATCGTGGTCTCGATATGTGAACTGATGGCCGCCAGCGAGTGGGAGATGTCGGTGCCCGATTGCTCGTAGACCGTCTCCTGCAGAAACGATACCCCGGCCAGGCCGGTAGCCAGCGCCGTGGCGAACAATACCCCGAGCGTCGTGCGATAGATCTGCCGGGCCTGCTGTTGCACCGGATTGGCGTCGGTTTTCTGCCCGCATTTCAATACCCGGCACTGCAGGCCCAGCCCGAGCAGGAGCGTGCCAATGGCGGTGGGGAAGGACATCCAGAGCAGGCCGGTGCGGGCATACACCGTTTCGAAAACCAGTTGCAGATTAAGCCCGTAGCCGATGACGACGACCGACCCCAGGATCAGCAGTCCCCCCGTCAGGGTGCCGGCGAGCATCCGCGCTGCGGGGCTGGCGGGGCGCCGCAGCGCCAGTGTTCCGATCCCGAACGCCAGGAATCCGCTCATGGTCTGTGGCGACATGTGCCCGCTGCCCGCAAACTGCGCGCTCAGGGAGGGCAGCAGAAACTCGATGCCGAAGGTTTGGCCGGATACCAG
>JBFHXL010000197.1:0-4346 GCA_041599035.1 Thiobacillus sp.
CGATCCTGCACGGCATCGAGAGGAAGCCGCTGGAAACGCTGCAAGGCGACTGGACCGGGCTGGTCGAACGCGCCCGGGTAAGGAAGCTCGCGCCCGCCGAATATTCCAATCCCACCTTCACGATTTCCAACATGGGCATGCTGGGCGTGTCGCACTTCACTGCGATTCCTACCCCCGGCATCTCGGCGATCCTGGCGATTGCCGCCAACGGCCCGCAGGGCACCCCGTTCACCATCACCGGCGACCACCGCGTGCTGAACGGCGCCGACGTGGCGCTGTACCTGGTCACACTGAAGCAGACCATCGAAGCGCCCGAAGCCTGGCTGGGTGCAGGCGGCGCGGCCGCCGCATCGGTCGCGGCGCCGGTTGCCACCAGCGCACCGGTTTCGCCGATTCCCGAGGGCAACTGGGACATCCCGGTCGTGGTCGTCGGCGGCGGCCCCGGCGGTGAGGACTGCGCACGCGACCTCGCCGATCACGGCATCAAGGTGATGATGGTCAACAACGAACCCTTCCCCGGCGGCGAATGCTTGTGGCGCGGCTGCATTCCGTCCAAGGCCTGGCGCGCCGCGGCGGACACCATCCGCAACCGCACGCACGATGCCGAGATGGGCGTCGACGGCACCAACACGCCCAAGCTCAACTGGAAACAGGTCGAGAAGCACCGCCGCTGGGTACAAAGCAGCCGCGGCGAAATGGCGCTGAAGGCCGACAAAGGCATGAAGATCGACGTGCGCGAAGGCTTCGGCGAATTCGTCGACGCCCACACGCTGAAGATCACCCCGGTCGAAGGCGAACCCTATGCCGTCACCTTTGGCGCCGCCGTCATCGCCACCGGCGCCCCGGCCTTCGTGCCGCCGATTCCCGGCGCACGCGAGAACCTGGCCAATGGCGGCGTGGTCACCTCCGACACCATCTGGAACCTCGCTTCTCCGCCGAAGAAACTCGGCATCGTCGGCGGCGGCGTCATCGGCGTGGAAATGGCGCAGATCTTCCGCGACTTCGGCACCGAAGTGCTGATGCTGGAACGCCATGACCGCATCCTCGCCGAAATCGAGGAGGAGATCGGCAAGGTCCTGATCGCCTCGCTGGAAAAGGAAATCACCGTGGTGACCGGCGCCGACATCAAGGAAGCGAGCGGCAAGCCGGGCAAGATGAAACTGCGCTACGCGAACAAGGACGGTGTCGAATCCACCTTCGACTGCGACATCGTGCTGATGGCGACCGGCAAGCGCCCCGACACCAGCAAGCTGAATCTGGACAAGATCGGCATCGAACTCGACGGCGCCGCGATCAAGGTCAACACCCGCGGCCAGACCAGCGTGCCGCACATCTACGCGGTCGGCGACGTGATCGGCGGCTACATGCTCGCCCACACCGCCGCCACGCAGGGCCGCGTCGCCGCCGACAACCTGCTGGGGCATGCCAGCGAGTATGACCAGGACAAGGACTGCGGCGTCACCTTCTCACGCCCGCAGGCCGGCTTCGTCGGCTTGAGCGTGGCGCAGGCCAAGGCCAAGGGCATCGACGCGGTGGAAGCCAAGATGCCGATGAGCATCGACGCCAAGGCGATGATCACCGGCGAAACCGAAGGCATGATCAAGCTGGTCGCCGACAAGGCCACCGGCCGCATCATCGGCGTGCACTACCTGGCCGATCATACCGACACCCTGATCGGTATCGGCGTGATGATGGTGGCAGGCGAGATGACGCTGACCCAGGTGGCCAAGGCGATCTTCCCGCATCCGACGCAGACCGAGTTGTTCGGTGAACTGGCGCGGAGGCTGTTGAATCGCCTGCGCCGCACGGCGAAGAAGTAGGGTTCAACCTTCCCACGCAGAAAGGGCCGCATTGCGGCCCTTTCTGCGTTGTTAGCCGCTCGACGCCACGCATCCTTGATCAAGCGAGCATCGATCAAGCATGTCGGGGCATCCCGGTTGACCGATCAGCACCACCAGCCCGGACACCCCCCAAAAAAACGGGAGCCGAAGCTCCCGATTCTTTACACGGCAAGCGTGCCACGACAAGTGCACGGGGCTTTTGCTTACCTGCCTTGACGGCGCCTCGTCGCAGCCAGCCCAAGCAGACCGATACCGAGCAATGCAAGCGAAGCCGGCTCGGGCACGGCACGTGTCGCCGAAATCCGGGTCGAGAAATAGCTCGCGTCGTTGCTGTTAGCGTTGCCGGCCCAGATCCAGCGGGCAGACCCCGGAATGCTTCCGGTTTGGCCAGCCCCCCAGGGGCCAACGCCGTTGGCACCGAGATCGGTCAACGCAGCATAGGTTCCATTGAAGCCCGATGCGTTGCCGACCCAGTCTGTGGTGTTGGTCAGCAGCGTGGTCAAGTTGTTTGCGAACAGATGGTCACTGCCGCTCAGGTTGAATTCGCCGAGGAAGCCGGCTATCCCGCCCTCGTCGTACCCATAGACATGAAGGAAATAGTCGACACCCGCGGCCAGCGTCGTCGTATCTGTGAAAGTGCTGTACCAATCATTGCCGCTGCCGAACAGGGTGCCTGCCGCGGAATCCGAGGTGGAAATGTAAACCGCGTACCCATTGTCCATGTTGATTTCGCTGGTCAGCAGGGTCGCCGATGCCGTCCCGCTCAGGCTCAGCGCCGCTATCGCCAGAATTATCCGATGTTTAGTCTTTGTCATTTTATATTCCTTGATTGTCGTCGACGGTCCCGTCATCGAAGCGGAATGCCCTGCCTGGCCGTCGCCAGTTAACCAAGCACGATTCGCGCCATGGCTTTCTTCAGAAACAGAAATACTCGCCATTTCAATGGCTTGGAAACAGCGCTCCGATCGCAAGATTGCGAATGTCTAATAAATGTAAAGAAAACCGACACCGCGAATGACTCCGTTCACCCGAACAGCCATACCCACGCCAGATACGACTGATTCCCTCCCATTCGATCCGAGTGCCGATTGCCACAAAGTGTCGAAAAATTTTACAGTTCAGGCTGGGACACGAACCAGCGGAACGCCCCGGTTAACGCTAACGCACTGTTTAGAATATGCTAATGCGCTCATTTTATGGAACGGCATGCGTCTTGCTTGAATCGCCCTGAATCAGGATATGGCCATCCTGTTGTATTCGATTCTTGAGCGATTGATCCTTCTCTCGGCCAAACCATAATCAGGAGAACCACCATGACACGACTGACCCTCCTCGGTGCATTGTTGCTTGCATATATGGCACCCGCGCAATCCGCATTATTTACGATGCAGGTCAACGCCGATAATTTCTATCTGCTCTACACGGGTACGGCAAACAGTGCCACGTATCTCGGCGGCGACACCTCCACCAATGGATACGCAATCACAGAAACCTACACAGCGGACCTGGCTGCGGGAGACTACGTGTATGCGTATGCGTGGGACACCGGTTACCGAGAGGGTTTCGCCGGTGCATTCACCACATCCGCACCGGGTTTTTCGAACTTCTACACGGGATTCAACAATGGCTGGGAATACATCCTGGCCCCGACCCAGATTACCGCCTATGGCAGCACAGCCGTTCCGGCCCTGGATGACATCGACGCTGTTTTTTCCACGAACTACCCCCACGCCTGGGCAACGGTGTCCGGCGGCTGGACAACCTACTATCGTGACCCTTCAGCGTCATACAACATTTCGGGCGCCGACTGGATCTGGGGTGACGTAAGAACCTATTCCAGCAACCCGGGCAGCCCGAGTTACGTTTTCCGCTACCAGGTCACGGGACCTGAAAGCAACGGGGTTCCCGAACCCTCGTCATTGCTGCTGCTGGGCGCCGGACTTCTCGGCATGTTCAGTCTCCTGAAGAGAAAAATTCATTAAGCTGCAGCCCACTAACAGGCTGCAGGGTGCCTGAGCCCGAAAGGGTACGACCATGAATGAAAAAGCGGCCCCTTGAGGAGGGCCGCTTTTTCATTCATGGTCGGGGCAAGCGTCAGCCAAACAGTCTCTTGAAAAACAGGCGGATGCTGTCCCAACTGCGGCGGAAGAAACCGCCTTCCTCGACGGTTTCGAGCGCGACCAGCGGTGCCTGCGTGACGACCTTGCCGTCTGCGCTGACCACCTCGACCCGCCCCAGCGCTGCACCCGCTGCGACAGGCGCGACCAATTCGCCCTCAGCCAGCACGATGCGGGTCTGATACTCGCCGCTCGCACGCTTGGGCAGCGCGGCAGCGAAGTCGGCGGCGACACCGGCCTTGACGCTGCGCGCGGCGCCTTTCCAGATATCGACGGCCTGCACGGTTTCGCCCTTCTTGAAGAAGGTCTTGCTGTCGAAGAAGTTGAAGCCGTAGCCGAGCAGCTTGGCGGTCTCGTTGGCGCGGGCCTGTTCGCTTTCGGTGCCGAA
>JBFHXL010000198.1:0-4240 GCA_041599035.1 Thiobacillus sp.
CAACCCGCGTGCGTGCAATTCGCTGGCAATGCTGCCGCAGTTTCTGGCACGTCACCCGGCGAGCCCGGACGACACCGGCCAGGGCTTCCTCGCCAGCATGTTCGACCTGCAGGAAATGCTCAAGGACGTGACCGGCATGGCCGGCGTGTCGATGGCGCCGATGGCGGGCGCGCATGGCGAATTCGCCGGGGTGGCAATGATCCGCGCCTACCACGATGCACGCGGCGACACTGCGCGGCGCGAGATCATCGTGCCGGATGCGGCGCACGGCACCAACCCGGCCACCGCCACCATGTGCGGTTACACGGTCAGGGAAATCCCCACCGATGCGACCGGCAGCGTCAACCTCGACGCGCTGAAAGCGGCTGTCGGTCCGCAAACCGCGGGGCTGATGCTGACCAATCCATCGACGCTGGGCGTGTTCGAGAAAAACATTTCCGATATCCAGAAAATCGTTCACGACGCCGGCGGCCTCTCGTATTACGACGGCGCCAACCTCAACGCGATTCTGGGCAAGGTGCGCCCCGGCGACATGGGCTTCGACGTCATTCACATGAACCTGCACAAGACCTTCTCCACTCCGCACGGCGGCGGCGGGCCGGGCGCAGGTCCGGTGGGCGTATCGAAGCGGCTGCTGCCCTTCATGCCGATCCCGCTGGTGCTGAACGAGAACGGTTTTTACCGGCTGGCGACCGAAGCCGACCTGCCGCAATCGATCGGCCGCATGTCGGCCAACATGGGCAATGCCGGCGTGCTGATGCGTGCCTACATTTACGCCCTGCTGCTGGGCCGCGATGGCATGCACCGCGTCGCCGAGTACGCCACGCTCAATGCCAACTACCTGATGGTCAAGCTGCGCGAAGCCGGCTTTGATCTCGCGTTCCCCGAGCGCCGCGCCAGCCACGAGTTCATCGTCACGCTGAAACGGCTCAAGGAAACCACCGGCGTCACCGCCATGGATTTTGCCAAGCGTCTGCTCGACTACGGTTATCACGCACCGACCACCTATTTCCCGCTCCTGGTGCCGGAATGCCTGCTGATCGAGCCCAGCGAAACCGAAAGCCGCGAAACGCTGGATGGCTTCATCGAGGCGATGAAGACCATCAAGCACGAGGCCGAAACCAGCGCCGCGCTGGTGAAGGGCGCGCCCTACAGCCTGCCGGTGCGGCGTCTGGACGACGTCAAGGCCGCGCGCGAACTCGATCTGACCTACAAACCAGCCGCATTTATGCCCGCCAGGGTATGAGCGAGCCTGCCAGCCCGTTCAAGGGCAAGACTGGCCTGCGACGTGTGCTGAATGCGGCGGGCTATTCGTGGGCAGGTCTCACCGCCGCGTTCCGGCACGAAGACGCCTTCCGCCAGGAACTGTTTCTGGCGCTGCTGCTGATTCCCCTGGCAATCTATCTGGGCGAGACCGGCATCGAACGCGCCCTGATGATCGCCGCGGTGCTGGGCGTCCTGATCGTCGAACTGCTCAACTCGGCCCTCGAAGCGGCAGTTGACCGCATCTCGCTGGAACACCACGTCCTCATCAAGCGCGCCAAGGACATGGGCAGCGCCGCGGTGATGATCGCACTCGTCAATGTCGTCATCACCTGGGGATTGATGCTAATGTGCTGACTAAACTCAAAAACCATGCCAACATTGCGTCGCGAGCTCAAGTTTCAGCACCAGACCGCCGGAATACATGGGATGTTCCTTTTAAAGTGACTGCGTGAAAATAAAAACAGCCTGCCTCCTGTTAAGTTTGTGCCATGCCGGCTCCGCCGCCGCCTTCGGACTGGGCGAAATAAACGTGCGCTCATACCTGGGGCAACCGCTGCACGCCACCGTCCCCCTTCTGGGCGCCGCACCCGGCATGACCGCAGACTGCCTCAGCCTGGGCGCCAGCACGGGGAGCATCGCCCCGCCCCGGCGTGCGCAATTGCGCATCGAGCAGACCGGCGAGAAGCTGCTTCTTCACATTCGCACCACCGAGTCGGTCAATGACCCGATCATGCAGTTCGAGCTGGTATCCGACTGCGAATCGCGCCTGCGACGCGACTATGTCGTGCTGCTCGACCCCCCTGCGCAGATGGCATCTTCCGTGGCACTTGAAGTGCCCGTTGCTGCTCCGGCCAGCATGGCGCCCGTACCACCCGCTCCCCAGCATCCGCGCCGCGCCCAACCAGCCGTAGCAGCTGCCACGCCGGCTCCGGCCGCTGCGCACCAGCCCGTCAAGCCCCGATCTGCCAAGCCCAGGACACAGCCCGCCCAGCCTGACGCCACCCCCCGCCTGGTGCTGTCCGGCAAACGCACGACCCACCCCGACAGCTCGCCCGCGCTGCTGCGGCTCGACACCAATTTGCCGGACATGAACCGGCAGCTTCCTGAAGGCCTGACAGCGGCGGAACTGTCCGATGAATACACGGCGCTCACCCGCAAGCTTGCGCATCTTGAAGCGCAACTGGTCGATCTGCAGCAAAAAAATACCCAGCTCGAAGCCCGTAATGCCGCCGCCGCGGCCAGCATGCCCCGGCAACCGGCCGACAAACCCGTGCAATGGCCCCTGTTCCTGCTGGTCAGCGTACTTGTTGCCGGCGGGGTCGCACTGCTGATCGCCTGGCTTCGCAGTCGCAGCCGCAGCTATTCAACAGACACGCAGCTTGCGGATATCTGGGCCACGCCCGACGAGCCGACCGGACCTGTTGCGGAGCCGATGGATGCTGACCCATGGGCGCAGCCGCTGCCCCTGCACGTGGAAAAACCGCCTGCCGCACAGCGCATGCCTGAAATTGCGCCGCCGCCGCCGAATCAAAGCACCGAGGTCAAGGACGACATTCTTGACCAGGCCGAAGTGTATATGGCGCACGGCCACGGCGAGCTTGCGATTCACCTGCTGCAGGAACACCTGCGCAATGCCCCGGATGAATCGCCTGTGCCATGGCTGCTCCTGCTCGATTTGCTCCACCGGGATGGCAACATGCCCGGATATACCGCCGCCAGCACAGAGTGCCGCCGCTATTTCAACATCAACCTGACCAGCCATTCCATTTCGCAGGACGCCGACGCAGGCAGCGGGCTGGAGGCCTATCCCCATGTGCTGGAACAGCTGGAAAAAGTGTGGGGCACACCCGACACGGAACGTTTCTTCAAAGACCTGCTGCACGACGACCGTGGCGGTACCCGGATAGGCTTTGAGCCAGCCGCCTACCGCGACATTCTGCTGTTGCAGGCGATCTCGCAGAATGTGAAGCCCCTCGCCGTCTGAACAGGGGCGTCAGCCCGCCTGTCCCCGGTCTTCCGTCAGGCAGCGTTTACTGGCAGCACGACACGTGCCGCGCAATGAACTCCTGAAAACACAATGGCGCCTGGCGCCCTGCGTATAATCCCTGCTGTCGTTTTCACCCTACTGCCCTCATGCGTACCCTTATCTGCGGTTCCCTCGCCTTCGATTCGATCATGGTGTTTCAGGATCATTTCAAACACCACATCCTGCCCGACAAGATCCACATGCTGAACGTGTCGTTTCTGGTGCCGGACATGCGGCGCGAGTTCGGCGGCTGCGCGGGCAACATCGCCTACAACCTGAAACTGCTGGGCGGCGAGCCCGTCATCATGGCAACCGTCGGCGAAGACTTCAGCCTCTATGCCGACCGGCTCGACACGCTTGGCATCTCGCGCGAGGCGATCCGTACCATGCCGGGCAGCTACACCGCGCAGGCCTTCATCACCACCGATCTGGCCGACAACCAGATCACCGCCTTCCACCCCGGCGCGATGTTTTTTTCGCACGAAAACGATGCGTCGACAGCGCGCGACATCGGCCTCGGCATTGTTTCGCCCGACGGTCGCGACGGCATGCTCAGTCACTGCCGCCAGTTCCACGCGGCCGGCACACCGTTCGTGTTCGATCCCGGCCAGGGCATGCCGCTGTTTTCCGGCAGCGAACTGCTGGAAATGGTTGAACTCGCCGATTACGTCACGCTCAACGATTACGAAGCCGAACTGCTGCAGGCGCGTACCGAACTCTCGCTCGACGCACTGGCGGCGCGGGTGAAATGCCTGGTGGTCACACGCGGCGAAAACGGTTCACAGTTCTATGTCGATGGCGGAAAAATCGACATCCCGGTCGTCCCGGCCAGGGCGGTGGTCGATCCGACCGGATGCGGTGATGCCTTCCGCGCCGGCCTGCTCTACGGCATCGCCCGCGGCTGGGATTGGGAAAGCACCGGTCAACTGGCCAGCCTGATGGGCTCGA
>JBFHXL010000199.1:0-4232 GCA_041599035.1 Thiobacillus sp.
CCAGGGGCGGGTGCTGGGTGGGGCGGTCCTGGGCAGTCAGGCCTTGATGGAGGGCGTCTACACGTTTCTGCGCACCGCCGGGCCGACGCTGTCGGCATTCAATGCCTGGGTAATTTTGAAAGGATTGGAGACGCTCTCGATCCGGATGGATGCGCATTCGAGGAATGCGCTGGCGCTGGCGCAATGGCTGGAAGCGCAGCCGCAGGTTGCACGGGTGCTGTATCCCGGCCTGCCGTCGCACCCGCAACACGCGCTGGCGATGGCGCAGCAGAAAACCGGCGGCGGCATCGTCGCGTTTGAACTCAAGGGTGGCAAGGATGCGGCGTGGGCGTTGATCGACGCGACCCGGATGCTGTCGATCACCGCCAATCTGGGCGACACCAAGACCACCATCACCCACCCGGCCACCACCACGCATAGCCGCATGACGCCGGAGCAGCGCGCTGCGGCAGGCATCGGCGACGGGCTGGTCCGCATCGCCGTGGGGCTGGAATCGATGGCCGATATCCAGGCCGATCTGGCGCGCGGGCTGAAATAATGCTGCGCTGGCTGCTCTTGGGCGTGCTGGGCGCAACTAGCGTCCACGCGGCCGACATGATCGCCTTGCGCTATGTGGACCAGGACCCGGGCGCCGCACCTTACCCGACGCGCATTCTCGTCACGCCGGACTTCATGCGCATGGACGGCGGCGACGACGCGGGCGATTTCGTCCTGCTGGACCGCCGCCACAAGACGGTCGTCAATGTCGCGCACGACAACAAGGCCGCGCTGCGGTTCGTGGCGGGTAGCGTGCCGCCGCGGCCCGCCGGCTGGGCGCCCGTGCTCGAAACCTTCAAGGCCGCGCGCGGCACCCGGCGTTTCCGACTCAAGGTGAACGGCGTGGTGTGCAGCGAAGGGGTGGCGGCCTTGCGTGCGGCGCCGGATGCCGCGCGCGCGATGGCCGAACTGAAAGCCATTCTGGCAGCCACGCAATACCGTGTCTGGCAGGAATCGCCGGTGGAGATGCAGCACGACTGCGATCTGGCGAACCAGGTATGGGAATCGGGCACGACGCTCGGGCTCGGCCTGCCGCTAAAAGAGCGCGAGTTCACCGGACGGACGCGTGAACTGGAAAGCGAGGGCAGACAGCCGCTCAAGCCCGACCTCTTCCGTGTGCCGGACGGCTTCGCCGTCATTAACGTGCCGTCATAGATCCTCGATTCGCAGTTCGCAGCCGGCTGCGTCGCATGCCACATAGCCCCAGCGGGCATACCAGTCCGGCGCCACCCAGCGCTCGCAGTCATGGCCGTCGACCGCGTGGATATGGCGCGCCGGCCGGTGCGTGTGGCCATGGATAAGCCGACAGGCCTGCTGAGCGCGAAGCACGCGTACCACCTCGTCGGAATTGACATCCATGATCGCGACTGCCTTGCCGGCCTTGGCCGAATCGCTGCCTGCCCGCGCCTGGCGCGCCATGCGCTGGCGCAGGGCAAGGGGCAGATGCCGCAACAGCGTCAGCACCCACGGACGCCGCACGCGGCTGCGAAAGGACTGGTAGGCCGTGTCGTTCGTGCACAGCGTATCGCCATGCATCAACAGCGTGGGCGTGCCGTACAGATCGATCCGGGTGGGGTCATTCAACAGCGTCATGCCGGAGCGGGCAGCGTAGCGCTGCGCCAGCATGAAATCGCGGTTGCCGTGCATGAAATAGACTGGCGTGCCGGCATCAACCAGCGCCCTGATCCGGCGTGCGGTATCGTGTGCGACCTGCTCGTCGTGGTCGTCGCCGACCCAGGCCTCGAACAGGTCGCCCAGGATGTAGAGCGCATCGGAGCCGGCGGCGTCTTCCTGCAGAAAGCGAAAAAAACGCCCGGTGGCGACCGGGCGTTCGTCGGTTAGATGCAGGTCGGCTACGAAGTAGGTGCGCCGGGTCCGTGCAGACGAGATCGGATTCACCGATGCCGTCAGACGATTTCCGCCTGGGTAATGACCACGTCTTCGAGCGGCACGTCCTGGTGACCGGCACGGTTGCCGGTTTTCACTTTTTTGATCTTGTCGACCACGTCCATGCCTTCGACCACTTTTCCAAACACCGCATAGCCGTAGCCTTGCGGCGTGGGCGCGGTGAAGTTGAGAAAGCTGTTGTTGGCAACGTTGATGAAGAACTGCGCGGTGGCCGAATTGGGGTTGGGGGTGCGCGCCATGGCAACGGTGTAGGCCTCGTTCTTCAGGCCGTTGGCGGCTTCATTCTCGATCGTTTCGCGTGTCGGCTTTTGCGTCATGCCGGGCTCGAAGCCGCCGCCCTGGATCATGAAGCCGTCGATCACGCGGTGAAAAATGGTGCCGTTGAAAAAACCGTCCCGCACGTATTGCAGAAAATTCTCCACCGTTTTCGGTGCTTTCTCGGCGTCGAGTTCGAGGGTGATGATGCCGTGATTGGTGTGCAGCTTGACCATGGGGTGTCCTAAAGAGAGGTTTCGTGAATGATTTTCCAGCGGCCGTTTTCGCGGCTCCAGAATTGACGTTTAACGGTACGGTCGCTGAGGTTGCTGCTTTGGTAATCCTGCACAAAGCTGATCAGCGCGAAATCGGGGCGTTCTGGATACAGCATCAGGCTGACCTTGCTGAGGCCTACCTTGATCCATGACTTGGCGGCGTTGACTTTCTGTTTGCTGGCGCCAAATGCCTGAAAGGTCTGTGAGCCGCTGCGGAAAGACGGGCTGTAATGGCTGAGCAGGCGCGTGGTGTCGCGGCTTTCCCAGTCCTGCCGCCATTGATCGATGGCGGCCGCCAGTTCATTGCGACGCGCGTCGACCGCCTCACGGTCCAGCCATTCGACCTGCTGGGCGATGATCACCGGCGTCTGCCCCGTCTGGACATATTGCCCGAGTCGGGTCAGGTCGTCGTTGGCCAGCACCACGCAGCCTTCGCTGGCGCGCGGCGTGCGGCTGTAGTTGTTGCTGGGGGTGCCATGAATCCAGATTCCGGAGCCGTTGCGTCCCTGGCGGGCATCCCATTCGTTGGGGTAGGTCAGGGTGAACGCGCCGCTGCCGTAGAAATCGGTGAGCTCGCGCGGCGACTTGTATCCGGAAATGGTGTAGATGCCGATCGGCGTGCGGTTGTCACCTTCCTTCTGCTTGCCCGCGCCGGCCTTGCCGATGGTGACATAGAAATCGACCACCCGGACAGGCATCCCGGCCCGGTTCTCGTAGACGTACAGGCGTGAACGGCTGGCATCGACCACCAGCGCATGACGATAGCTGTCGTCCAGGTTCAGCAGATAGGCCGGAATCTTGTCACTGGATTGCGAATCATCGGTCAGCGCGCGCACGCGCTGGCGTGCCTCTTCGCGCAGTTGCTCGAGGTCGGGGCTGCGCCCGTCGCGGGTGTTGCCCAGCGTGGTCAGGGGCTGGGCGCGCGCCAGCAGCATGTCGCCCTTGACCAGTTGCGCCAAGCGGAAATTCGGATGTTTCTGGATCAACTGGTCGAGCGAGTTCAGTGCCTCCGGCATCCGGCTTTGCGAAATTGCCAGCAGGCTGCTCGCCAGCTGGCGATCCGCATCCGGCCCTGCGGCCTGGAGCGCCGGGGCGACGAACAGCAGGCCGAGAATGAAATGACGCCTGATCCGCATGGTTTACCTGGAGGTTTCACCCACGATGAGCCATGCGCCGTTTTGCTTGCTCAGCTTGAGCGTCTTGGTGACGGTGGAGATGAGGCGGTCGGAACGATAGGCCTGGCGGAACGTGGCGCTGGCGGTGTCGCCCTGCTGCTCGATCTGCAGGTTGCTGATATTGACTTCGATTCTCTTGGGCGTCGTGATGCGGCTGTGACGCTGCGCTTCCCAACTGCTGCGCGACATTCCGCTGGCAGCGAAATCGCCGGCATAGGCGGCAAGGTAGGCATTCACGTCGCGTGCCGACCAGGCCTGTGCCCAGCGGGTGATGGCCGCTTCGATCGCGTTGTCGGTCGTCGCGACGGGTGCGGGATTTGCCGCGGCCGGGCTGGCTGCGGGCTTGCTGGCTACGGCGGTGGGTTTGGTCGTCCCGGTGGGCTTGCTGGCCACGGCGACAGGCTTGGCCGCCGCCGGCTTGCCGGGCTGTCCCTGAATCAGATCCTGGATCAGGGCCAGCTTGGTTTGTGCCGTGACGTTCTTGCTGTCCAGCGCCAGCGCCTTGTCGTAGGCGATCGATGCCATCTTGGCGTAAATGTCGCCCAGGTTCTCGTGTGCGGTGGCGTAGCTGGGGTGGGTGCGA
>JBFHXL010000200.1:0-4220 GCA_041599035.1 Thiobacillus sp.
CTGATCGTCGGCCTGGCACCCGGCATGCACGGGGCCAACCGCAGCGGCCGTCCCTTCACCGGCGACACCGCCGGCATTCTGCTGTATCAAACGCTGCATCAGTTCGGCTACGCCAGCGCAGCGGAATCGGTGTCGGTCGACGACGGCCTGCAACTCGTCGACTGCCGCATCACCAATGCGGTGAAATGCCTGCCGCCCGCCAACAAGCCGGAGCCGGGCGAAATCCGCGAATGCAACCGCTTCCTGGCCACCGAACTGTCCGAATTGCCCGCCAGTGCGTGCATCCTGGCGCTGGGCCAGATCGCGCACCAGGCCGTGCTGCGTGCGCTAGGCCTCAAGCTCAAGGACTACCCCTTCGCCCACGCCAGCGACTATCGCCTGCCCGACGGCCGCCGTCTGGTCAGCAGCTATCACTGCTCCCGCTACAATACCCAGACGCGCCGCCTCACCCCCGAGATGTTCGCGGCGGTATTCACCCGGATACAAGCAAAGGACTGATCATGCCCGTCGTCACCATCAAGCTCGCCGGCAGCCTCACCCGCGAGCAGAAGCAGAAAGTCGCCGAGGAGATTACCGCCACGCTCGAGCGTCATGCCGGCAAGCCGGCGTCGTATACCTATATCGCGTTCGAGGAACTGCCGCACGAAAACTGGGCGATCGCCGGCACGCTGCTCGATGAGGAATGATTTAAAAAGATTTTGCGTGTGAGCGTCGACAAGGACTTTCTCGCCTCGCTGCCCACCCTGCCCGGTGTCTACCGCATGATCGACGCGGCCGGCGCGGTGCTCTATGTCGGCAAGGCGAAAGACCTGAAAAAACGCGTTTCCAGCTATTTTCAGAAGAGCGACCAGAGCCCGCGCATCCGCCTGATGCTGAAAGGCGTCGACCATATCGACACCACGGTGACGCGCACCGAAGCCGAAGCGCTGCTGCTGGAAAACAACCTGATCAAGGGCCTGAAGCCGCGTTTCAACATCCTGTTTCGCGACGACAAGTCCTACCCCTACCTGCTGCTGACCGGGCACCGCTTTCCCCGGCTGGCCTATTTTCGCGGCACGCCCAAAAAGAAGGACCGGGTCTTCGGCCCCTATCCCAATGCCTATGCGGTGCACGAAAGCATCCAACTGCTGCAGAAAGTGTTTCAGCTGCGCACCTGCGAAGACTCGGTGTTTTCCAACCGCTCGCGACCCTGTTTGTTGCACCAGATCAAGCGCTGCACGGCGCCCTGCGTCCAACGCATCAGCCCCGAAGCCTATGCGCACGATGTCGGCGAAGCGGTCCAGTTGCTCCGGGGCGAGGCCACCGAACTGATCGCGCACATCACCGCGCAGATGAATGCCGCAGCGACGGCCCTCGACTTCGAGACCGCGGCCCAGCTGCGCGATCGCCTGCGCATGCTGGCCACGCTGCGCGAGAAACAGTTCGTCGACACCACCGGCAGCGAGGCCGATGCCGACGTGGTGGCCGTCGCCGAGGTGGCGGGCGTGATTGCCGTCAACCTCACCATGATTCGCGGCGGACGCCACTTGGGAGATCGCAGCTTTTTCCCGCAGCATAGCGAAGGCGCCACCCTGGCCGAGGCGCTGGAAGCGTTCATCGCCCAGCATTACCTCGACCACCCGATCCCGGCACGCATCCTGATCAGTGAAGCCATCGAGACCGACGCGCTGGAAGCGCTACTCTCCGAACATGCACAGAAGAAAGTCAGCCTCCACCCGCAAGGGGTAGGCCGTGGTTGTAAAGCCGGTAAACCGGCAACAACCACGCTCCTGCACCGCGTCACCGGCGAACGCAAGGTCTGGATCGGCATGGCGCAGGCCAATGCGCGCCTGTCGGCCGAGCGCCGCAGCGCCGACCGCGCCAACCAGTCGCAACGGCTGGCCGCGCTGCGCGACACGCTCGACCTGCCGCAGCTCAACCGCATCGAATGCTTCGACATCTCGCACACCATGGGTGAAGCCACGGTCGCATCGTGCGTGGTGTACGAAGGCAACGACCTGAAAAAGTCCGACTACCGCCGCTACAACATCAGCGGCATCACACCCGGCGACGACTACGCCGCCATGCACGCCGCACTGATCAAGCGCTTTCACAACAGCGTGGAAGAAAACGGCGTGCTGCCCGATCTGCTGCTGATCGACGGCGGCAAGGGGCAAATTTCGATGGCAGTCGAGGCGATGACCGAGCTCGGATTGGGTGAGGTGCTGCTGCTCGGCGTGGCCAAGGGCGAAGCGCGCAAACCCGGACTGGAAACCCTGATCTTCGCCGACGGCCGCGAACTGAAGCTGGCGAAAGACCACCCCGGCTTCCATTTGATCCAGCAGGTGCGCGATGAAGCCCACCGCTTTGCCATCACCGGTCACCGCGCCAAACGCGGCAAGACGCGCGTGCAATCGACCCTCGAAGACATCCCCGGAATCGGCCCCAAGCGCCGCAAACAGCTGCTCGAGCACTTCGGCGGCCTGCAGGGTGTACGCGACGCCGGCATCGATGCGCTTGCCACAGTCAACGGTATCAGCCGAGAATTGGCGGAAACCCTTTATTACGCTTTGCATTGATGCCCCTCAATCTCCCCAATCTGCTCACCTGGCTGCGCATCCTCTTCATCCCGCTGATGGCGGGGGTGTTCTACCTGCCAGATGGCTGGATCACCCCGATTGAAGCCAACCTGCTGGCCGCGGCATTCTTTGGCGTGGCGGCTCTGACCGACTGGCTCGATGGCTGGCTGGCGCGCAAACTCGGGCAAACCTCGGCATTTGGCGCCTTTCTCGATCCGGTGGCCGACAAGCTGATGGTCGCGGCCGCCCTGATCGTGCTGATCGACCTCGATCGCGTCGCGCCATTGATCGGGCTCATCATCATCGGCCGTGAAATCACCATTTCCGCCCTGCGCGAGTGGATGGCCAAGGCAGGCAAGTCAGCCAGCGTGGCAGTGTCCTTTGTCGGCAAGCTCAAAACCGCGGCGCAAATGATCGCCATCGTGCTGCTGCTCTACTTTAATTCCGTTGCCAATCTGCCCATTGCGGCCATCGGCACCTGGCTGATCTGGATTGCTGCGTTGCTCACCCTGGTATCCATGGCGTATTACCTGGTCATGGCTTCGCGGGCTTTGCAAAAAAGTTCATGAAATTCTTGACAGAAAAAAACGGAATCTCCATAATGCGCAGCCTTCAACGCGGGAATAGCTCAGCTGGTAGAGCGCAACCTTGCCAAGGTTGAGGTCGGGAGTTCGAACCTCCTTTCCCGCTCCAGCATTCTGGGGAAAACAGATGGCACTGACCGGACGTTTTCCCCTTTTCGTTTAAGTGTTTTACCGCGACGGCGCGATAGCAAAGCGGTTATGCACCGGATTGCAAATCCGTGTAGGTCGGTTCGACTCCGGCTCGCGCCTCCAGACTCAAACTATCTGCCTGCTTCGCCCGGATGGTGAAATTGGTAGACACAAGGGACTTAAAATCCCTCGCCAGCGATGGCGTACCGGTTCGATTCCGGTTCCGGGCACCACTTTCCTATTAGTCTATTAACCGGAGTGGTATAATTCCGGCGCTTTAATTATTAACAGTGGGCGGTTCGCCCATTTTTTATTTGTGCCGCGCGGCGCTTCATTTGCAATTTCTGGCGCTGTGGCACGACGATGGATTTGCGATGATGGATTTGCCCGCCCGACTGGAACCTGTGCTTGCCGAACTCGGTTACGAGCTGGTGACGCTGGAACGCGCCGGGCGTGGACTGATCCGGCTTTTCATAGACAAGCCGGATGGCATCACGATTGACGACTGCGTTGCAGTGAGCAATCACCTGACCCACCTGTTCACGGTCGAGAACATCGATTACGACAGGCTGGAGGTGTCCTCGCCCGGTCTCGATCGGCCGCTGGTCAAGCCGCAGGACTATGTCCGCTTTGCAGGCGAACCAGTCACCCTGAAGTTGCGTGTCCCGATGGACAACCGGCGTCGCCTGAGCGGCCAGCTGGTTGGCCTGGAAGGTGAAACAGTAAAGTTGATCGTCGATGGTTCGGAAGTATCGATTGATCTGAGAAACGTGGATGTTGCCCGCCTCAAACCCATGGTTTAAGTAACGGGCGCTGGAGGAATTATGAGCCGTGAAATGTTGATGTTGGCCGATGCGCTGGCACGTGAAAAAAGTGTTGATAAGGAAGTGGTGTTCGAGGCCCTGGAACAGGCTCTTGCCTCTGCTACCAAGAAGCGCTTCAAGGAAGA
>JBFHXL010000201.1:0-4213 GCA_041599035.1 Thiobacillus sp.
ACGGCGTTCTCGATCCCGGTTTGCGCCTCGAATGCCGGATTGACCTCCACGAAACGGTAATCGACGGCTGTGCCGCTGCTGTCCGTGATCATCTCGATGACGCAGAACCCCTCGTCTATCGAGTCATAAAGCGTGCGATAGCGCTCCTCGCTTTGCCGCAGCGTCTGCTCGGCCTGGCGGCGCTCATCGATTTCCTGCACCAGGTTGGCGTTGGCCGCCTTCAGCATCATGGTCTGCTTTTCCAGTTGGCCGGTGCGTTCGGCCACCAGTTCTTCGAGGCGGTGGCGACGATATTCGAGTTCAGCCTCGCGGCGTTTCTCCTCGGTGATGTCGATCAGCACACCCTGCAGGCACAGCGGCGCACCGTTCGCATCGTGCACCACGCGGGCCTCGTCGAGAAACCAGCGCGGCGTGCCGTCACGCGTCAGCAGGCGATATTCGCAGCGCAGGGGCTCGGCAGTCTCGTAGCTGTGGGCGAAGGCCGCGCGTACCCGTGCCTGGTCGTCCGGGTGGATATGGTTGAGCACCCCGTCCGGATTCGCCAGCCACTCTTCGGGCGAGAAGCCCAGGTGCTGAATCTGCGGGCTGATATAGAGCAGGGTGCCCGGAACATCCAGTGCGGCGGTGAAGGTGATGGCCGGAATCTGTTCGATCAGGGCGCGGTGCTTCGCCTCGGCCTCGATCAGCCGGATCTCGGCGTGCTGCTTTTCAAGCAGCATCTGCCGCTCGCGCAGCACGCGCTGAATGACGGCCGGCAGCAGATCCAGATACTGGCGGTTCACATCCTTGACCAGATAGTCCTGCGCGCCGCGCCTCAAGGATTCGACCGCGACCGAGGCATTGTCGGCGCCCGTCAGCATCATCACCGGCACCGGGATTTCGCCCAGGTCGTTTTTCAGCGCGGCCAGAAACTCCAGGCCGTTCATGTCGGGCAGATGAAAGTCGAGCAGCACGCAGTCCGGTTTTTGCTCGTGCGCAAGCCGCAGCCCTTCTCCACCGGATTCGGCTTCGACGATGATGAATTCGAAATCTGCGTTCTGTGCGAGCGCGCGACGGCAGGCCATACGGTCCACCGTATCGTCTTCAACCACAAGCACGCGGATCTGTGGTCGGCTCATAGCGGAATTTCGCTGATGGTCCAATAGGCATTGATGGTGCGCATGACTTCCACGAACTGCTGGTAGATCACCGGTTTGGCCATGTAGCCGGCCACCCCCAGATTGAAGCTCGCCACCTTGTCCTGCTGTTCCTGCGAGGTGGTGAGCACCACCACCGGAATGGCCTTCAGCGCATCGTCCTGCTTGTCGACCTGCAGGAATTCGATGCCGCTCATGACCGGCATGTTGAGGTCGAGCAGGATCAAACAGGGTTTTTCATTATTGGGGTCGCGCAGGTAGGCCAGCGCCTCCTCGCCGTTTTCCCGGATTACCAGGGGGTTGGTGACGTTCAGATCCCTCAGCGCACGCTTCACGGTCATGGCGTCCACTTCGTCGTCTTCGACCAGCAGGATGGTTTGATTGGGAATTCTCATGACGTCCTTTCCTTGCTTGAATGCGAGCGTGTTGTGTTTCGGGGCAGGGTGAAGAAAAAGGTGCTGCCTTCACCCATCCTGGATTCGACCCAGATCCGTCCGCCGTACATCTCGACGATCTTCTTGACCAGGGACAGGCCGACCCCGGTACTTTCCACCTTGTCGCGTGGGACGAGGGTCTGAAACAGCTGGAAGATGCGGTCAAAATGGCGTTCTTCAATCCCCGGCCCATTGTCGGCCACGCTGAACCTCCATGCGTTGCCCTCGGCGACACAGCCGAAGCGGATCTTGCCTTCAGGCTTGTCCATGTATTTGATCGCATTGGAGAGCAGGTTCTGGATGACCTGCTGGATGCGGGTCGGTTCGGTCACGATGGTGGGCAGGGAAGTGTCGATGGTCACTTCGATGTTCGGCGGCGGCGCCAGCAGATCGATGATGTCGTGCAGCAGCGTATTGAGGTCGACCGGGACGGCTGTTTCCCTGATCCGGCCGACCCGCGAATACATCAAAATGCCGTCGATCAGGTTGTCCATGCGGTGCACGCGGCTGACCAGGAGGCGCATATGCTCCTTGCCCTCGGCGTCGAACTTGTCGCTGTAATCGGCGGAAAGCCAGTCCGCCAGCGAACCGATGGCGCGCAGCGGGGCCTTGAGGTCGTGGGACACGACATAGGCGAAGTTCTTCAGCTCCTCGTTGGCGCTTTCCAGGTCGTGCATCAGGAGTGCTTTCTGCTCCTCGATCCGTTTGCGTTCGCTGATGTCGCGCACGGTTCCGGTGAACATGCGGCGCGTGCCCTGATGCGTTTCACCCACGGCCAGATCCATGGGAAAGATGCTGCCGTCCTTGCGCTGTCCAAGCACTTCGCGACCGATACCGATGATGGCTTTGCGGCCGGTCTGCCGATAACGGGCGAGATAACCGTCATGCGCCTCGCGGTAAGGCGAGGGCATGAGCATCGAAATGTTGTTGCCGATCACTTCGTCCCCGGCGTAGCCAAACATGGCCTCGGCGGCGGGGTTGAAGCGTTCGATGATGCCGTGTTCGTCGATGGTGATCATGCCGTCCACCGCAGAATCGAAGATCGCCCGCAAGCGTGACTCGCTTTCACGCAGCGCCGCTTCCGCCTGCTTGCGTTCATTCATTTCGCGCACGATGAACAGAAACAGCACGCCGAAGAAAATGGCGACGGAAACCAGCGCCACGAAGAATATGGTCAGCATGCGGTCGGCATTGGCCGTGGACGCATCCAGCCACTGCTGCAAACGGGCTGTTTCGCCTTTTTCCATCTGCAGCATGGTTTCATGGATGGCAGCCATTTCGCGCTCACCGTTGCCTGCCATCAGTTTGCGGCGTGCCGCCTCGAAGCCCTGTTCGCGCCGTACCGTCAATACGTCTTCCAGCAGCGCGAGACGCGTTTCGACATGCTTGTCGAGCCGGCGCAGCAATGCCTGCTGGCCGGGGTCGGCGGCGGTGGCTTTGGCTATTGTGTCGAGCAGAATGTGGATGTGGTCGATGTAGGACTGCCGCGGCGCGAGATGGCGTTCATCGCCGCTGATCAGATAGATGCGCTGCCGGGTTTCCGCCTGAGTCGTCAGGGAGAAGATTTCTTCCAGGGCGGTGATGGTCTTCTGGCTGTCCGCAGCCTCGGCAGAGGCACGCATGAAACTCACGGCCGACTGATAGGCGAGCCCGCCAATGGCTGCGAGCATGGCCAGCGCCACGACAAACCCGGCAAGTACCTTATGTTCGATCGACCATTTCATCGCTAGGCATGTCTACATATCCAGTGAATTTCAGTTCGTCCGCACATTTTGGTATGTCGGTGAATATATCAAGCTGTGCCGTGCAGGTACGAATTTAGAATGAAAAAAATTTTCTGCTCACGTCAAGTAAGCGCATCGGAAATCCGGATTCGGCAGGTGTGCTCGGGGACCGAACTCGGGGAGAGGTTTAAATCAGAAACCGGGTTGGCCGCACCGCTCGGATGGTCTAGGGTGGAGAAACAGGAGCCAGATGGTTTCCTGCTTTTTCGCCGCCCTGTGGGAGATGTCAGGTGCACGGATTCCGATTCTATGGTCGGCTGCTGGCAGTGCTGGCGCTGGCTGCGTCACCGCCGTTCGTGCAGGCCGAGTTCGCGCCGGCGGCCGTTCATCAAATGGACACGGCATCCGCGGTGAATATGGCGGGTCGCCAGCGCATGCTGGCGCAGCGCATGGCCAAGGCGTATCTCATGGCAGGTCAGGGAATCGCAGCCGATGAAGCGCGGGGCATCCTGCAGGGGTCGATCAAGCAGTTCGAGTCGCAGCTCGCGACCCTGAAGGCGTTCCAGCCGACCCCGGGCGTGCGCAGCACCGTTGCCAACCTGGAAGGCGCGTGGCGGAAATGCAAGCTGCTGCTGATGGCCGCACCAAACAAGGCGGGGGCCACCGAGCTTTACTATGTCAGTGAGGCGCTGCAGCAAGCCGCGCACAGCGTGACGCTGGCCTACATGGGCGCCAGCTTCAGGCCGCTCGATCACCTGGTCGGCATCGCGGGGCGCCAGCGCATGCTGTCGCAGCGCATGGCCAAGTTCTATTTTTATCGCACCTGGGATCTCTACGACGCGCCGGCTGACATGGAAATGCACCTCAGTCGTGCGCATTTCACCGCCGCGCTGATCCAGATCGAAAAATCGCCGCTTGC
>JBFHXL010000202.1:0-4164 GCA_041599035.1 Thiobacillus sp.
CCCGTTTTCCCACGTTTTCCTTGAGATGAGGTGTCGGAAAACTTTACAAACCTCGCTTTAAGCCACATAAACGCAGTGCGTGAGCAACTGGCGGTTTGATTTAATATTAATAATAATCAGTTGCTTACAATGTTTCCATTGGGCTTTATTGGCGTCTGGCACGACCCCTGCTTACTAGTTGGGCATGGCGCAGCACATCCCGCGCACTAACTGATCAAGCTCTCAATGAAATGGAGACTGAAATGAAAAAGACTCTTCTGGCAACAATGGTAATGGGTGGGTTGGTATCTTCAGCGGCCTTTGCCGCCCCCACCTGCCCGGAATCTCTTGATCCCGCAGCCGATTACAAGTGTTTTTTCCTTGATGTAGGCACTAGCTTTAGCGGTACTGATGCGGATAGCAAGACCAGCGCATTCTATGAAATGGGTTACAACACAACACTGGCCACTTCAATTTATACCCCATTCAATCCTGCTAGCCCTTCCGGAAGCATCGTTGATAGCAATATCAAGGCGGTAATCAACTACTACGGACTCACTGGTGGCCCAACCAACTACACAGCAATTGATACGGTTTCCACGGTATCTCTCAAGGACGCCCCTGTGTTTGCGGGTGAGACAAACATTGATTCCTTTGCTGGTCCGAACCCGCGTGACACTGAGCGATTCGATGCGGCGAATGACTTCGGTAATATTGGCTGGGGGTTGACCTACGAATACATTTTGACTGGCTCATTGGGCAACAATGGCCCTGCATTTAACGGCGGTTACTTCGACGTGTTCTTCCAAAACTGGACTGACGGCACAAGCGAGCAGATTCTCCGCGTCGACGTGACAGGCTCGAGCCTAAATGTTGCCAACTTGGATATTTTCGGCAAGGTTACCTTTGACTGGACTGGCGGCGGCGCCGATATCTATGGCCTAAACTCGATTGGCGATGGTGTAAATGATTGTGTCACCGCGCTCTGCCAAAATTTCTTCAATTTCCAAACGAGTAGCCCGAATAGTTTCTACGCTCTGGAAGGCTTGGGCGTGGAAATCAGAATGGCGCTGGACACCAACGTTAATCCGCCGATACCTACGGCTGATGAGTTAGTAGCATTCGTGGGCGAAGATGATAATACTTATTGGATTCGCCAGTCGACGCTGGATGGCTCCATCCGCTTCGCCGTGCCGGAACCCGGTTCCCTGGCTCTGCTCGGCCTTGGCCTCGCCGGTCTGGGCTTGAGCCTGCGCCGCCGCAAGGCTGCCTGAATGGCTTGAGGTCTGGAGGGGTAACTCTCTCCACCTGAGCAAAAAGCCCCATGTCATCATGGGGCTTTTTTTCGCCCTGGGATTCTGCCGCACAGGCAATCCGGCCACACCAGGCCAAGTGTAAATTCCCCCAACACTATCTGCTGGCCGGTGCGCTCATGGGTGCCGTCAGTTCCTCCCCGACACGAAGGCTACAATCCTCAGCCGTGATCCTCCGGGCGGGCATCCCGGCAGTGGCCATGCTATTGTCGCGGCTGGTACGGTGGGGCCGGTTCCGGGTGGTTGGAATCCCCCGCTTTTCGGACAGCCGGGCCTGCGGCCCTCAAACGAGACCATGCAGAAACTCGCCTTATCCAATTTCACGCGCCGCCTGATGCAGCCGAAGCTGCTGGGGTTGAAGACGGCAATCGGCCTGATCGTGGCGATCCACCTGCTGGCGGGCATGTTCCTGCTGCGGCTGGATTTCAATAATGCGCCCGAACTGTATATCCCCAAGCAATCGCCGGCCGCGGTGCTGGAGCGGCAGCTGCGCGCGGAATTCCCCAATGACGAGGTGTTGGTCAGCCTGTTTTCCGGCGCGGATATGTATTCCGCTGAATTTTTGGCGGCGCTCGACCGCGTGGGCCAGCGCCTCGAACAGCACCCGGACGTGGACCGGGTTTTTTCCATCACCCACGTCGATCACATCGCGGGCACCGAGGATGGCTTTACGGTCGAGCGCCTGATCGATCCGGATACGCTGGGTGAGACGACGGCGGCGGCACGCCAGGCGCGGGTGCTGGGCGATCGCTTCATGCCCGGCTGGCTGGCATCGAGGGACGGCCGGAACCTGGCGCTGGTGGTGCGCACGAAAAAGCTGGCCGAAAGCCGCCAGCGCGCGGCGATTGAAACGGCCCTGCACGAGGCGGTGCAGGCCGAGCAGCTGCAGGACCGGCTGGTGGCGGTTGCCGGCCCGGTGCCGCTGGATGCGGCCGAGATGCGATCGATGATGCGGGACAGCATGATGTTCACTCCGCCGCTGGTGACGCTGGGCCTGTTGTTGCTGTGGTGGGTGGTGGGACGTATCGCGCCGGTGGTCATCGGTGCGGTGGCGATGAGCACGGTGACGGTCAGCTGTGTGGCACTGATTTCGGCCATGGGGCAGCCGTATACGCTGGTGGCGGCGATGCTGCCCACGCTGCTGTCGGCCTACACGGTGGCCAATATGCTGCATCTGTATGCGGCGCTGCAGCGCATGCGCAATGCGCGCTATCACCGGCCCAAGCGTGTCATTCTGGCGGTGCATCTCGTGCACAAGCCCGCTCTGTTCACCATGTTGACCACGATGGCCGGCATGATCAGCCTGGTGCTGGTGCCGATTCCGCCGATTCAGGTGTTCGGCGTGGTCAGCGCGTTTGGCACGCTGATGATTTATCTGGTGGTGTTCTACCTGGTGCCGCCGCTGCTGGCGAAATACGACCGCGGCCTGTGGCCGAGCAAAAGCAACGGGTTTGCCTGGACCAAGTGGATTTCCTATGGGTTGGCGAGTGTTGGCATGCGCCATGCCGGCTGGGTGGCGGGCGGGACGGTGCTGCTCGCAGCCCTGGCAGTACCGCAAATCCTCAAGGTGCAGGCCGAATCCGATCTGCTGAAATTTTTTGATGAATCGCATCCGCTTACGCAATCGACCCGGTTGATCGAGGACCGGCTGGTTGGGGTGACTGCGCTTGAAATCGTGGTCGACGGGCCGGGCCGCGATGCCTTCAAGGATGTCGGACGGCTGCAGCAGCTTAAATCGGTGCAGGACTGGGTCGAGACACTGCCGGAAGTCGATCGCACGCTGTCGATGATGGATATCGTCGCGGAAATGAACTGGGCGTTTAGCGGCGAAGAAGCGGCTGCCCGCGTGCTGCCGCACAGCAGCAACATGCTCAGCCAGTTGCTGCTGATCTACGATGGCCGCGACCTGCAGGAACTGGTCAACCACGAATACCAGCGCACCCGAATCCTGCTCAATGTGAATGTGCATGGCGCCAACGAGATTCAGGCGGTGATCGAGAAGATCGAAGCGCACCTGGCCTCGGTCGAGGCGCCGGGGATTGCCTGGCAGATCGGCGGCGCCGGCCGCCTGTTCGCCGATCAGGAAGACCTGCTGGTGGTGGGCCAGCTCAACAGCTTCATGGGTGCTTTCGGCCAGATTTTCCTGATCATGCTGATTCTGTGGCGCTCTGTGCCGGCAGCCGTGATCAGCATGCTGCCGAACCTGGCGCCGCTGTTTGTGATCTTCGCGGTGATGGGCGCGGCCGGCATCTATCTGGACATGGCCACGGTGCTGATCGCCAGTGTGATGCTCGGCATCACCGTGGATGACACCATTCACTTTTTCCATAACTACCGCGAACGGCGCCAAAAAGGCCATCGCGAAGTGTTTGCCCTGGCGCGCAGCTTTCAGGCATCCGGTCGCGCCGTGGTCGCCATTTCCCTGCTGCTGGTTGCTCAGTTCATGCTGCTGGTGGGCTCGAGTTTTCAGCCCACCTCGCATTTCGGCATGCTCGCCGCAGTTGGCCTGCTGGCCGGACAATTTCTGGAACTGATCCTGCTGCCGGCGCTGATCGTGCTCTGGAGCAAGCTGAAGATCCGTCACCGGCTGGCGGCGGTTTAGCGCGGCAGGGCCGCTCTACGCGGCTTCGTGGCGCCGAAACGTTCAGAAGCCCGCGAACGGGGCGTCTGAACGGGCGGCCGGTTCAAATCAAAGGTTTTTCAATTCTGCGCGCGCAGCGTCAGCTTCTGCGAAGTCCGGCGTGTCCTTGAGCAGTTTTTCAAGTGCCTTGCGGGCCTCGGCTTTACTGCCGGTGCGGGCCAGGGCGACGGCATGGTGGTAACGTAATGTCGCCAAATCGGGGGCTTTGGCGACGGCCTTGCGCAATAGTTC
>JBFHXL010000203.1:0-4152 GCA_041599035.1 Thiobacillus sp.
AACCAGTGCGCTTTTCGCAGGCAAAGCCGGCACGCGCCAGGCCTTCACGCACGGCCCCGGTCACGGTGTAGGTCGCCGCGCGTGCACCGGGTTGGGCCAGCCGCGCCAGCGCATCAAACAGACTGGGCTGCCACAAGTCGGCGTTGCGGTCGGGAGCGAAGCCATCCAGATAAAACGCATCCACCTCGGCCTGCACCTGCGGCAGGCAGTCGTTCGCCTCGCCCAGCATCAGGGTCAGTTGCACCCGGCCAGCGTCGAGCGCGATGCGGTGGAAGCCTGGCGTCAGCAGCGGCCAGTTCGCCAGCAGTTCGCTGGTGAGTTCGGCAAACTCCGGCCATTGCGCATGCAACCGTGCCAGATCGTCTGCCGTGAACGGATGCTTCTCGACCGACAGAAAATGCAATCGTGCCGGGCGCTGCGGGTCGGCACGCCATGCTGCCCAGGTCACCAGAAAATTCAGGCCGGTGCCAAATCCGGTTTCCAGGATGACAAATGTGGCGCGATCCGCCCACGCCTGCGGCAAACCGCAGCCCTGCAGGAACACATGATGCGCCTGGCCCACGCCACCGTCGGCCGAATGATAGATATCGCCATACAGGCTGGAATAGGCAACGCCGTCCTTGAATTCGAGGCGGGCGGGAACGATGGTTTTCAGCATGATCGAATGGTACATTGGCCTGGTTCCCTGCCGCTTTCCCCCTGGCCATACCCCAACCCAAAACCTGGTTTCGCCTTGCGCTCTTTGTGTTGATCGGCGCAGCGCTGGTTTATGCAATCTGGCATGTCACCCGTCCGGAGGTGCTGCGCGACGAGTAAGGCGCGCCCCCTCGAAACTGCTCGCCGGCCACGCCACGCGCCCGCTCCGTCCTAACGCACCAGCACCAGGGCCAGGCCGAACACCGCGATGGCGCCGACAACGGCAAGCACTGCGGCCTGCCGGCGAACACGAACCCGGTTGGACTCGATCCGTGCGATGAGTTGCGTGTTCTGCTCGGCGAGAGCCTTGATCAGTTCCGAGGACGCCAGCATCTGCGCGTGCAGATCAGCGGTTGCGGTCTCAAGCGCTGCGAGTTGCATGCGTAGCTTGACGATGGCGGGGTCCTCGGATGATCCGGCCGGGATCTCGCCCGCGGCTTCCGTCTCGGGGAGCGGCGGCTTGCCTGCAATCGTGTTCCACAATGTCTTCGCACCGTCGGCAAGCCTGGGGTCGTTCCGCACGACATCGGTCCAGGGAACGCTTTGCAGCACCACAAGCCAGGGTATAGCCATCAAGACACCTTTCTATGTTCCGGAAAAAGGATGCGCTCGAGCTTAACGCGTCCCCAAGCCGGGCGTCCAGCATGGCGTCAATAGCTTTTGTTGAACAGCGTGCCGCTGCATTTGGGGCAAGGCGGCACGTGTCCGGTCGCCTTGAGGTGGATCTCCGTTCCGCATGCCTGGCAGGTCAGGGTACCGGCGGAGGTCATCTCGCCCGTCCTGTAAGTCAGCTTTTCCCTGGTTTTATCGCTCAGGGAATGCAGCGCATTGCTGGTGAATTCAAGTGCGGCCGCCAGCGAGGCGAGTGCGCCTGCGCCCAGCCGGGCCGGATGAAGCCGCTCCTTGGCTTCTTCACCCAGTTGCTGGGCATCGGATATGGTCTGATCGAGGTCGCGTGCCATGAATTGTTTCAGCACCGCGCCCTGCTCCGCGCTGAATTCCCCCAGGGCGAGCATCTGCTCGTGAGCTTTTTCCAGCGCCACGCTCATGGATTCGCGCCCGCGCTCCTTGCCTGCCAGATAGAGTTCGTTGAATTTGCTGGCCAGCTTGTCGTATTGCGCGGCCAGTTTGGCTTTTTCCTGTTCGCTGAGTTCCATAAACCATCTCCTGTTAAGGCGGCATCGACGGCAGCGCCGCAATGCCTGTCCATTGAAAACAAAACCGGAGCGCGGGAAAACCCGCTACCAATCTGGTTCCATCCGTTTTGATGATAGACCCTGGAAATTTATTCCGCTTGCCGGGCAGGCAGCGGATCCTCAGCAGTCGGGCAGGCCCTTCAGGGGAAACACAGGATCAGGCAGGTTCACACCCGCCTGTCAGGCTTCGTAACCTTCACGATGGGTGGCATTGATCATGCGCAGCAATTCGCGAAACGGAATGCTGCGTTCATGTTTCTTGAACAGCGGCATGAAGGCCAGGTCCTCACCCGTGCCTGCGCCCTGATATGTGCCCGATGTCATCGACTCATGCAGTTCGCGCAGCATGGCGTCGAGCGAATCAAGATACGGGGTGTAGGTGGCGGCTTCGTCGTCGTCGTGTTCCAGACAGGCGCGCAGCTCGTCGATTTCGTAGACGGCTTCGTGGACCATGTCGATCAGGGCGGTAAGGTTGGCGGCTTTTTTCATGTTCGTACGCAATCGGGACAAAGCGTAAGGATACCGCGGGAACCACATTTCTTCAGCCAGACGTAGATTGCCTACGCGCTTTATCTACAATGGGGGACATGAACGACTTTGCTCCCGAGACCGAGACCTTCATCGCCGAACTGGATGCGGCAGTCGAGGCGCACATGAACTGGACGCGCCGCATTTTGCGCTGTGTCGCGCTGCGTACGTCTCCGGGCGAGGATGTGCTCGACCCCCAGGCCCATACGCTCTGCCGGTTTGGGAACTGGTTCACCGCGCAACGAAAAGAATTCGAGGCGCTGGATGCCAAGGCCACCATGCGTGTTGAAGTCATCCATCAGGCCATGCATGACGCGATACGGTCGATTTGCACCGAAGCACTGGCCGGACATCCCATCGAGAACGCCAAACTGGATGCCTACGAGCAGTCGCAGACTGAACTGCTCAATCTGATTGCCCGCTTCAAGACACGGGTTCTGTCCGACGCCACGCGAAACGACCCGCTGACCGGGCTGCCGCTGCGTTATGGCATCGAGCGTGACCTTGCCATATATCAGAAGGACGCCCGGCGCAATCATAGCCAGCTGTATGCCGCGATGATCGACATCGACCACTTCAAGCGCATCAACGACACCTATGGCCATCCCGTGGGCGATATCGTGCTGCGTCATCTGGCCGATATGCTGAAAAGCAATTTGCGCGGCAACGAACCGCTTTATCGGTTTGGCGGCGAGGAATTTCTCTGGATCATGCAATGTCGATCGGTGGCAGAGGCCGAGCAGTCTGCGCACCGCCTTCTGGACACCATCCGCGCGACTCCGGTGCCCATTCCGGATCACCCGGCTGTCACGCTGACCGTCACCATCGGCCTGGCCCGGGTCGGCACGCAGGAGGACCTGTCGAGCGTGATCAAGCGCGCCGATGATGCGCTGTACCAGGGCAAAAACGCGGGACGCGACCGCTACGTCATCGCCAAATCCTGAACCGAGAGCAAAGCACACACCCGCAGCGCCCCTGAAAAAGCAGGATTGCGGCCGGTAACGTGCGGACGTGATCGAGCGGCACGCACGCTCACGCGGCCAACCGCAAACCATTTCAGACAGACAAAAAAACAGGGGCACGCGGCCCCTGTTTGATGGGTCATGCAAATACTCAGCGTTTGGCCGGCTTGGCGGCTATTTCTTCGAGCCTGCGTGCCTTGATGACCTGTCCGTTGAGGGCCGCGGCTTTGGCATCGCCGCCGTACGCAACCACCATGAGCTGGCTGTAATAGAGCACCGGAATGTCAAACTTGGTGCCGTAGCGCTTGTTGATCTGGCCCTGATAGATCTCGACGTTGGCCTGGCACAGCGGGCACGGCGTCACGATCATCTCGGCACCGTGGTCGTAGGCCGACTCGACGATGTCCTTGATCTGGGCCTGTGCCTTTTCCGGCTCGGAGAATGCCAGCGCGCCGCCGCAGCAGGTCACTTTCATGTCGTATTCGGGGATCGACTCGGCGCCGACCATCTCGACCATCTTGTCGAGGTAGACCGGATTCTCGAAGGATTCGCCGGCGACGCCGAACGGACGGTTGGTCTGGCAGCCGACATAGCCGGCAATCTTGACGCCTTCGAGCGGACGCACAACGTGCTTGGCCATTTCCTCGAAGCCGAGGTCTTCGATCAGCACTTCGACCATGTGGCGGATTTCCGGCATCTCGTTGATCGTGAGACCGGCTTCCTTCAGTGCTTCGCGGGTGTCCGCCATCAGCGTATCGGAGTGCGTCAGA
>JBFHXL010000204.1:0-4117 GCA_041599035.1 Thiobacillus sp.
AGGTCGACATGCCGTAGAACGACAACGCGACGATCATGAAACGCATGATCGGGTCGGTACGCAGCTTATCCCACGCGCCCGACAGGGTCATGATGCCGTTGATCATGCCGCCCCACGAAGGCATCAGCAACAGGATGGAGAACGCGGCGGCCAGCGACGAGGTCCAGTCCGGCAGCGCGGTCCAGTGCAGATGGTGTGCCCCCACCCACATGTACATGAAACCCAGCGCCCAGAAGTGCACGACCGACAGGCGATAGGAATAAATCGGGCGGCCGGCCTGCTTGGGCACGAAGTAATACATCATGCCGAGGAAGGCCGCGGTCAGGAAGAAGCCCACCGCATTGTGCCCATACCACCACTGCGTCATCGCATCCTGGGTGCCGGAAAACAGGCTGTAGGATTTCATCGAGAACAGATCGATGGGCATCGCCAGGTTATTGAAGGTGTGCAGCAGCGCGGTCGCCAGGATGAAGGCCAGATAGAACCAGTTGGCGACATAGATATGCGGCTGTTTGCGGCGCATGATGGTGCCGACGAACAGTATCAGGTAGGCGACCCACACCACCTCGATCAGGATGTCGATCGGCCATTCCATTTCCGCATACTCGCGCGACTGGGTATAGCCGAGCATGTAGCTGATGTCGGCCAGCAGGACGATTGCCGTCCATCCCCAGAAGGTGAAGCTGGCCATGCCATCCGAAAACAGACGAGTCTGACAGGTGCGCTGAACCACGTAATAGGACGTGGCGAACAGGGCCGAACCGCCAAAACCAAAGATCACCGAGGTGGTGTGAACGGGACGAAAGCGGCCGAACGAGAAATAGGGACTGTCGAAGTTCAGAAAAGGCCACGCCAGTTCGGATGCGATATAGACTCCGACCGACATGCCGATCACCGCCCACACGAGGGACATGACGGCAAACTTTTTAACGACATCGAAATTGTACTGCTCTGCCCCGGAATATGTGGTTACCGCCATCGACCGCTCCCTATCAACCCGAAATCACGCATGTTTATTCGGCGCGGGACGCGCCCAAAACAGCATATGGTTATATTAAAATTTCTAGAACTAATCCAAAAATTATAAGATACCCAGCTCCTGTTTTGCAAGCAATCTGCCCGCTCAGGGCGCTGCCAGCAGGGTCTTCAGATCGTGCGCAATCGCATCGGGGCTGCTGCCATAAGGCACCAGGAGCCGCAAGTGTCCTTCTGAATCATAAACATAGCTGCCCGCACTGTGGTCGATCAGGTAATCGTCCGGCCCTTTCACCGAGGTTTTCTGATAGACCACCTTGTACTCGTTGACCAGTTGCTTCAGGGACACGGGGTCGGTGTACATGCCCAGGAATCCGGGATTGAATGCCGGGACAAACAGTTTCAGCAGATCGGGGGTATCGCGTTGCGGGTCCAGCGTCACGAAAATGACCTGCACCCGCTCGGCCTCTGGCCCCAGCTGCTGCAAAGCCATCGCAAAATCCGACAGCGTGGTGGGACAGACATCCGGGCAATGGGTGTAGCCAAAAAACATGGCCACGACCTTGCCCCTGAAATCTGCCAGGGTACGCACCTGGCCGTTGTGGTCGGTCAGCTTGAAATCCCGCGCGAAGGTGGCACCGGTAATATCGGTTGCCTGGAACGAGGGCGGCGAATCGGGCTGGCAGCCCGCCAGCGCAAACGCCGCCAACAAGCACGCTGTTACAAGCCGGCTTTTCATGCCTTGATCTGCGCGAACAGTTGTCCGGGAATGTCGGCCAGCCGATATTTGCCGGACTCGACCGCTTTCGCCAGTTTTTCCAGCGTAGTCTCCTCCAGCAGATCAATGATTTTTTTCTTCACCGGAACCCAGCGAAAATGCAGCGGACAGGCATTCTCGTCACTGCACTCCTTCAGTCCCAGCAGACAGCTCTGCGTGAACATGGGGCCTTCGGTCAGCAGCAGGATATGCATCAGGGTAATCTTGTCGCTGCCTTCGCGCAGGCAGAACCCCCCGAGGCGGCCGCGAAAGGAAAACAGCAGGTTGCCCTTGGCCAGGCTTTGCAGAATTTTGGCCAGATAGGGTGCAGGCACACCGAGCTGGGACGCGATATCCTTGTTCAAGACGGGCGAAGCAGTTGGCTGCGTGGCAATGTAGATCAGTGCCTGCACAGCATACTGACTGGTTCGTGAGAGGATCATCTGGCGCCCTTGCGAATAAAAAAATAAATTAGAAACAATATAAAACAATCCCGTCCGAATATCCAGAAACCAGATCAATTCCCCATATAAATCAAACCGGTATCGGGAAATAATGATCGATCAGCATCACGGCAAACAATATAGCCAGATACCGGATGGAAAAACGGAAGGTGTCTTTTGCCAGCGCATCGCTGTAGCTGCGGTACAGCCGCCAGCCGTAGTGGATGAATCGTGCGCCCAGCACGGCCGCCCCCAGCAGATAAATACAGCCACCCATGCCGGTGCCGACCGGCAGCATGGTCACCGCACACAGCAAAATTATGTATAGCAGCACATGCAGGCGGGTGAAGGCCTCACCGTGCGTCACCGGCAACATCGGCAAGCCGGCGCGAGCATATTCCTTCCGCCGATAAAGCGCCAGCGACCAGAAATGCGGCGGCGTCCAGGCGAAAATGATCAGGAACAGCAGCAAGGCATCGTAATGGATTTCGCCGGTAGCGGCGACCCAGCCCAGTACCGGCGGCATGGCGCCGGAGGCGCCGCCTATCACGATATTTTGCGGCGTGGCCGGTTTCAATATCAGCGTGTAAATCACCGCATAGCCGACAAAGGTTGCCAGCGTGAGCCACATGGTCAGCGGATTGACGAAACCATGCAGCAGAAACAGCCCGCTGCCGCCGACCACGCCGGCAAACAGCACGGTCTGGACATTGGTGAGTTCACCGCGCGGCAGCGGGCGCGCGCGTGTGCGCGCCATCTTGGCGTCGATTTTCTGCTCGAGCAGGCAATTGAACGCCGCCGCTGCGCCTGCCACCAGCGCGATCCCGAGCGTTCCGGCCCACAGCGCATTCCAGTCCGGCCAGCCGGGCACGGCGAGAAACATGCCGATCACCGCCGTGAACACGACCAGGCTCACCACGCGCAGCTTGCACAAGGCCAGAAACTGCTGGCACCGCACGCCCGGCATCGGCACCGCTCCCATGCTCATGGTCGGCGCATCCGGTCGCGCAACACGATCAGGCTGGACAGCAAGAGTGCCGCGCCGGCGTGATGGGCAACGGCCAGCGCCAGCGGCAGGCCAACCAGCACGTTGCCGATGCCCAGCGATATTTGCAGCAGCAGCAGCCCGCCTATCGCCAGGCCGATAGCAGCGTAACCCGGGGCACGCAGCAGACGCAGCACCAGGCTGCCCAGATACAGGGTCACGATCAAGGCCATCACCCGATGCGTCCAGTGAATCGCCGTCAGCGCCGCTGCCGGCAGCTGGTCACCGGCAGCGGTCTCGCCCAGTTCGCGCTGCAGGGTGAAGCCGTGCGCAAAATCCATGGGCGGCTTCCATGCCCCCTGGCACAGCGGGAAATCGGGACAGGCCAAAGCCGCATAATTGGCGCTGACCCAGCCGCCCAGCGCAATCTGTGCCAGCACCAGGAGCAGGGCCACGCTTACGCTGCCGCGCAAATGATCGGCGCGCGCATGGTAGGCAAGGGTAAACGGGTCACGCTCACGGAGCCACAGCCACAGCAGCAGCGACAGCGTCGCCATGCCGCCCAAAAGATGGGCGCTCACGATCAGCGGCTTCAGCAGTTGGGTCACCGTCCACATCCCCAGCAATGCCTGAAACACGACCAGCCCCAGCAACAGCAGCGGCAAACCGGGACCGGCGCCGGATTCTCGCCGCCCCCGCCATCCCTGCACCGCGATCGCCAACACCAGCACGCCCAGCGCGCCGGCAACATAGCGATGCGTCATTTCCTTCCATGCCTTGGCATGCGATACCGGGCCAGCCGGACGCGCGGCGAATTCCGCGGCGATGGCGTCGGCGGCATGGTGCGGCGTCACCCTCCCGTAGCAGCCCGGCCAGTCGGGGCAACCGAGGCCGGCGTCCGAGAGGCGCACGTACGCGCCCAGACTCGCCACTCCGAAAGCGAGGATGAGTGCGGCC
>JBFHXL010000205.1:0-4105 GCA_041599035.1 Thiobacillus sp.
CAGCGGCCGGATCAAGAACGCCAACTCCACCTGCCTCAACGGCCAGCCGCTGCAACAGGATCTCGAGCGCGCGCTCGATCGCCCGATCCGGCTGGCCAACGATGCCAACTGCCTGGCGCTGTCCGAAGCAACCGATGGCGCCGCCGCCGGTGCCGCAACGGTGTTTGGCGTGATTCTGGGAACCGGCGTCGGCGGCGGCATCGTCGTCAACGGGCTGGTGCTCACCGGCGCCAATGCGATTGCCGGCGAATGGGGGCACTCGCCGCTGCCCTACTTCCAGTTTGCGCACACCCAGGCCGACCGTGCCTCCACCGGCATGCATCCCGCCACCGGCGACGCCCTGCTCCACCCCTGGCCGAGCCCGCGCGAACTCGACGCCGCAGCGGCCTGCTACTGCGGCAAGAAGGGCTGCATCGAGACCTGGCTCTCTGGCCGCGCCCTGGCAGCGGACCACGTCCGCTACGGCGGCGAAGATCTGCCGGCGCACGAAATCGCCCAACTGGCCCAGGCGGGGTACGGCCCCTGCAGCGCCACGCTGGCACGCTACGAGGAGAGGCTGGCGCGCGCGCTCGCCGGCGTGATCAACCTGCTCGACCCTGATGTCATCGTGCTCGGCGGCGGCGTGTCCAACATCAGCCGGCTGTATGACACCGTGCCCCGACTGTGGCCGCGCTATGTGTTTTCCGACCGTATCGACACCCAACTGGTGCCACCGAAATTCGGTGATTCCAGCGGGGTGCGCGGCGCGGCGTGGCTATGGAACGATTAGCCGGCCTTGGCAGGCCGACATTCGAAGTCGCTACAATTTCAGCATTACGCTTACGGGAACCGTCATGATCGACCCCTTGCTCATCGCAAAAAACGCCACTACCGACATTCACCTGCTGCCACAGATGGCCAACCGCCACGGCCTGATCACCGGCGCCACCGGCACCGGCAAAACCGTCACGCTGCAAACGCTGGCCGAGCATTTTTCCAGCATCGGCGTGCCGTGTTTCATGTCGGACGTGAAAGGCGATCTGTCGGGCGTATCGCAGGCCGGGGGCGGCAACGCCAAGGTGGCCGAGCGTGTCGGGATGCTGAAGCTCGAGGGCTTCCAGCATCAGGGCTACCCGGTGACCTTCTGGGATCCATTCGGCGAGGCCGGCCATCCGGTGCGCGCCACGGTCTCCGACATGGGCCCCTTGCTGCTGGGGCGGATGCTGGATCTGAACGAAACCCAGAGCGGCGTGTTGAACCTGGTGTTCAAGGTGGCGGACGACAACGGCATGCTGCTGCTGGACCTGAAAGACCTGCGCGCGATGCTCGCCTTCGTCGGTGAACACGCCAGGGAATTCACCACCGATTACGGCAATGTCTCGGCCGCCTCCATCGGTGCCATCCAGCGCGGCCTGCTGTCGCTGGAGTCGCAGGGCGGCGAGCAGATTTTCGGCGAACCGATGCTCAACATCGCCGACCTGATCCAGACCGACCGTGGGCGCGGCGTGATCAACATCCTGTCGGCCGACACGCTGATGCAGGCACCCAAGCTATACGCCACGCTGCTGCTGTGGCTGCTGGCCGAACTGTTTGAAAACCTGCCCGAAGCCGGCGACCTCGACAAACCCAAGCTGGTGTTCTTCTTCGACGAAGCGCATCTGCTATTCAACGACGCACCCGATGCGCTGGTCGAGAAAATCGAGCAGGTGGTGCGGCTGATCCGCTCCAAGGGCGTAGGCGTGTTTTTCGTGACACAAAATCCCGCCGACGTGCCGGACAAGATCCTGTCGCAACTGGGCAACCGCGTGCAGCACGCCCTGCGCGCGTTTTCCCCGCGCGACCAGAAAGCGGTCAAGGCGGCCGCCGAAACCATGCGCGACAACCCCGAACTCGACGAAGCCAGCGCCATCACCGAACTTGGCGTGGGCGAAGCACTGGTGTCCTGCCTCGATGCAAAAGGCCGCCCCGGCGTGGTCGAACGCGCGTTCATCGTGCCGCCGCAAGGTCAGATCGGCCCCATCACCGCGGCGCAACGCCAACAGCTGATACAGACTTCGCTGGTGGCCGGCGCCTACGACAAAACCGTCGACCGTGAATCCGCCTACGAAACCCTGAAAGCACGCGCAACCCAGGCCGCCGAGGCTGCTGCCGCACAGGTGCAGGAAAAACAGCAAACCAAAGCCGCCCAGCAACCCGCCACAAATGGCGGTGGCCTGCTTGACGGGTTGCTGGGCGGAAACGGCCGCCGTCAGGGCGTAGCGGAAGCGATGGTGAAATCCGCGGCCCGTTCCATCGGCAGCCAGGTTGGCCGGTCGATCATTCGGGGTGTACTTGGCAGCCTGTTCGGCGGCAAACGCTAGTCACCGACCGTCCAGTCATCCCCAACCTGGTTTTGACTTTCATCCCCTCTCAGTCCCGCCGAAAATCGGGCCTGCCGGGTGGATCAGCGGCAAAGATGTTTGAGCCCCGCTCACTAAAATTAACCAGCATCACAAAAGCGGGGCGAGTTCTTTGCCGCCCACCCGGCAGGCTCGGCTCTGCATAGCCAATCGACTAAGCCGCTAAAGCAGCAAACAACCGAGCCAGTTCCGTCCCCGGATCAGCCGCCCGCATGAACGCCTCCCCCACCAGAAAACTGTTGACCTGATGACTGCGCATCCGTGCCACGTCCTCCGGCGCCAGGATGCCGGACTCGGTAATCACGATGCGCTCGGCACCGATCTTCGGCAACAGTGCCAGCGTGGTATCGAGGCTGACTTCAAAGGTGCGCAGGTTGCGGTTGTTGATGCCCTGCAAGGGGGTTTTCAACTGCAGCGCAGCATCGAGTTCTTCGGCATTGTGCGACTCCACCAGCACCGCCATGCCCAACTCATGCGCCAGCGCTTCCAGTTCCTGCATCTGCGGCAATTTCAGCGCAGCGACGATCAGCAAGATGCAATCTGCCCCCATCGCGCGCGCTTCGTAGACCTGATACGGATCGATGATGAAATCCTTGCGCAGCACCGGCAACGCGCAGGCAGCACGCGCCGCCTGTAGATACTCGGCACTGCCCTGGAAGTAGTCGCGGTCGGTGAGGACTGACAGACACGTCGCCCCGCCCGCTTCGTAGCTTGCCGCTATGTCGGCCGGACGAAAGTCGGGGCGGATCACGCCCTTCGATGGGCTGGCTTTTTTTATTTCGGCGATGACCGCAGGCAGGCCCACGTCGAGCCTGGCACGCATGGCGCCGACGAAATCACGTGGTGCCGAAGCCGCCGCCGCACGCGCACGCATCTCGCCCAGGGGAACGGCTGTCTGGCCGTCGCTGATTTCAGCATGCTTGGTGACGAGGATTTTTTCAAGGATGTCGCTCATGGCTGGCTGTCGCTTACTGCTGGCTGAACTGACGGTAGCGCTCCAGGGTATCGCGCGCGGCGCCGCTGGAAAGGGCGCGCTGCGCCTGTTCCACCCCATCCATCAGACTGACTGCACGTCCGGATACATAAATGGCCGCGCCGGCGTTGAGCGCCACGATGGCGGCCGCGCCCGCATGGCGATTTTCCAGCGCAGCCAGCAGCATGTCGACCGCTTCATCCTTGCCGTTGACCACCAGTTCACTCGCCGCCACCTGCGGCAAGCCGAACAGGCCGGGCTCGAGTTCATATTCGGACACATGGCCGTCTTTCAGTTCGGCCACGGCGGTAGGCGACGCCAGGCTGATTTCGTCCAGGCCTTCCTCCGCATGAATGACCAGCACATGCCGGCTGCCCAGCGTGTGCAGCACCTTGGCCAGCGTGCCGGTGAGTTCGCGGCTGAATACGCCCATCACCTGGTTCGGTGCCGCCGCCGGGTTGGTCAACGGGCCGAGCATATTGAATAAGGTACGCACGCCCAGTTCGCGCCGCACCGGTGCCGCATGTTTCATCGCGCTGTGGTGATTGGGCGCGAACATGAAGCCAACGCCGATCGATTTCACTGCCTCGGCCACTCGTCCGGGTGCCAGGTTGACGTTCACCCCCAGCGCTTCCAGCACGTCGGCACTGCCCGAGGTGGACGAGACCGAACGGCCGCCATGCTTGGCGACGCGCGCGCCGCATGCCGCCGCGACAAACGCGGCAGCTGTTGAAATATTGAAGGTATGCGCACC
>JBFHXL010000206.1:0-4095 GCA_041599035.1 Thiobacillus sp.
AAGTCTGCATCCGGCTATACAGCGTGGTGCGGTTGATGCCGAGCAGCTTGGCGGCCTGTGACAGATTGCCGTGGGTCATGTTGAGCGCTGCCTCGACATAGGCTTTTTCCCATTGGCGCAGGGTGACGTCGAGGTTGAAGTTGGCCAGCGTCTGCAACTGCTTGCGTGCCAGTTCGATCAGCGCCTTGCCGTCGTTGGCGAGCGGAATTTCCTGCGGGTAGGCCTGGTCCGTGTCCAGTTCGTCTTCGAGTTGCTGGGCGTTGACGATCATGCCCGGGTATTTGGTTGTCAGGCGGATGGCGATGTTGCGCAGTTCGCGTACGTTGCCGGGGAAGTGGTAGTCCTCCCACATCTGCTGCGCGCGTGGGTCAAGCTGAAATGCCTGGCTTTTGGCCTCGCGGGCATAAAAATCGCGGAAATGGTTGAGCAGGGTGAGCTTGTCCTGGCCCATTTCGCGCAACGGCGGCACCGCGATGGAAAACACCGACAGCCGGTGGTAAAGATCCGCGCGGAAATGCCCCGACTTGATTTCGGCGCGCAGATCGCGGTTGGTGGCGGTGACGACCCGTGCATTGGAAAAGCGCGGCTGGGTTTCGCCGACGCGCTGATATTCGCCGTTTTCGAGGACGCGCAGCAGCTTGGCCTGCAGTTCCAGCGGCAGTTCGCCGATTTCGTCGAGGAACAGGGTGCCGTTTTCGGCTTCCTCAAAATAGCCGGCGCGTGCGCTGGTGGCGCCGGTGAACGCGCCTTTGGCGTAACCGAACAGGGTGGGCTCGACCAGGGTCGGCGAGATGGCTGCGCAATTCAGTGCCAGATAGGGTTTGGCCGCGCGCGGGGACATCTGGTGCAGGTTGGACGCCACCCGCTCCTTGCCGCTGCCGGATTCGCCTTCGATCAGGACAGGAAACGGCGCGGCAGCGTACTGTTTGATCTGCTCGCGCAGTTTGTCCATTGCCGGACTGTCGCCAACGATGCCGGAGTCCTTGGTGGGGGCGGGGGCCTTGTCGGCGCTTCGCTCGGCATCCTGAACCAGGAGTGCGTTGAACAACAGGGATTTCAGCCGTTCGGGCTCGCACGGCTTGGAGACAAAATCTATCGCCCCCAGTGCGCGCGCATGGCGTGCATTGGCCTCGTCGCTTTGGCCCGAGAGCACCAGGATCTTGATGCTCGGCGAGATGCCCAGAAGGTCGGCAATCAGGGCAAAGCCTTCATCGGGCTTGTGCGGATGGGGCGGCAAGCCCAGATCAACCAGGGCCAGTTGCGGCGGCTCATCCAGTTGCATCAACAGGCTCTTCACCTGGGCGCGCGACTCGGCGGCCGAGATTTCGAAGTCTTTGCTTAAAACATAGGTGAGGGTATCGGAAATCAGCGGATCGTCGTCGACGATTAGCAAACTGGGTTTGTTGGTGTGAGCCACATGTTCTCCGGATCGAGTGGTCCCCCTTCGGGGGATGAATGCCGAAATCGCATCTGTAGTCTGGATGCCGCAGTTATTGCGATGCGTGTCGGATTTTCGTCGATTGTGCCAGAGACCCGGCCAAAGTAAAACCGGGGCGGCAGCCAAAACAGAAGGGGGCGACGCGAAGAGAGATCAGGCCGGGGCGGGCTGGCTGCTCAGGGGGTCGGCAGCCACCCGAATCCAGCCTTTGCTGTGCTCGATCGGCGCACCCAGCGTAATGAGCTTGGATTCCGATATGCCGCGGATTTGGCATACCTTGCCGGGGGTGAAGAAAATAGGGTCGATCACCACGCTGCCGGCCAGCCAAATGCTGGAGTGCGGCAGGCTGGTGCTGCCGTTGTCCACTCCGTCCACGGTGTAGCCGGTGCTGGTGGTGTCGTACAGCATCGTCAGCTTGGGGGTTTCGGCCAGCATTTCGATGCCGACCGAACTGGTGTCGCCGTTGAGGCGCGAGAGGCGGCGCACGACGCCTATTTTCCACTCGCTGGCATCGTGCAATTTGATGCCAATCAGCGCACCCACGCGCAACCAGTCCTTGTCGCGCGATTCAACGATGGCGCCATAGCCGCATTCGCTTTCGTCGTGCATGACCCAGCTTTCGATGTCGCGCGATTTCGGCGAGATCGGAGAATTCATTTGCGAGACACGCTCGCGGGTGCGATCGGTGATGAAGCCATATACCTGGACGTCCTCCGCTTCGCTGTAATTGAGTCCGACGCCATAGGGCGAAGCGCTGGGGGGGGTGTTGATTGCCTTGATCTGGTTGATGATGGCGTCGAGTCCGTGCACCACGTCGACCAGCCGTTTGAGGGACGTCCGCGGTGCGCGCCGCTGTTCGCGCGCATCCAGTGGGGCCCAGTGGTGTTGCAGGTGATCCAGCAGTTCGAGGCTTTCGGTCACGCGCGTGCTTTCTCCCAGACCCAGTTGCTCCGGAGTACGGCCTTGCTGCAGCGCGGCGTGCACGTCCTTCAGTTCGAGCAGCAGGCTTGCGGTGGCAAAAAAGCGCATGGGCTTGTCGCTGTCGGGTTTGCGCACGCGGCGCGGGCCATGATCGGCCGCGAGGTCGACAGCGAAGCTGTGGACGTCGATGTCCAGATGCGAATCGAGCTGGAGCAGTTCATGCCAGCCGCATAGCCAGCGGTCGAGCATGTCGATCTGCTTGGGATAAAGCGTGCCGGAATTGGCCAGATTCAGCATCAGAATATGCAGGTAAGCGGTTTCGCAATTGCACTCGCCGCCGTCGTCGGGATAGGTCCGCAGGGACCGGCGCTGGAAGCTGTTGCTTTCGGCAACATGGTAAAGATTATGCAGCCGCAGCCAGAGTTTCTCCCCGGCCGGAAGGTAACGGATGGCGCGCCACTTCAATATCTGGCCAAAGGCACGGATGGCACGTAGGGTAATAAGCGGGAGCAATTCCTCTTGCTGGCTCCTGCTCGCTTCGTGGGAAAGGTGCAGCACGAAGGTGTGATAGCCACGTGCAATTTCCCAATGCATGCCGTATACGGCATGCCAGAGCTGGCTTTCGACCTGGCGTGACATACGTGGATTGCGCAGGTATTGCTGCACCAGCGTCTCCTGCAGGTCACGTGACTTTTCGTCCAGCAGCATGAGCACGGCCAGATGATCTTTCGTGAATTGTGTCGAACTGTCGTTGAAACGCTTGAGCTCGTGGAAAATGGCTTGCTGGCACTTGAAAACATCGCCCGCCGGCAGGCTTTCAAGCCAGCGCGTGGCGGCCTTGGTCGTGGCAAGCGGGCCATTGGCCTGTTTGCCTGAAGGCAGAAGGTGGGCGATTCCCGATACGAATTTTCCGGCCAGTGAACTCATGATGTCAGGTTTCCGGTGTCAGGGTGGTTGGGAGCAGGTTCCCGGATACTATAACGGTTGATGTAGCAAATTCTGTACTCGCTCGATCATCACGCCAGTTTGTCGTGCACCCAGGCCGACACCGACGCCAGCGCAGCCGGAAGTCGACTCGGCTCGCTGCCGCCCGCCATCGCCAGATCCGGTTTGCCGCCGCCCTTGCCGCCGACCTGGGTGGCGACAAAATTGACCAGTTCGCCGGCCTTGATCTTGCCGATGACGTCAGGCGTCACGGCAGCGATCAGGCTGACCTTGCCGCCGGCAACCGTTCCCAGTACCAGCGCACACGATTTCAGCTTGTCGCGCAGCTTGTCGGCGGTTTCGCGCAGGCCTTTGGCATCGACGCCGTCGAGTTGCGCGGCCAGCACCCGCACGCCACCGATCTCGGCGGCCTGTTGCACCAGTTCATCACCGGCGCTGGCAGCGAGTTTCGACTTCAGACGGTCGAGCTCCTTTTCCAGCGCTCGGACGTTGTCGAGCATCTGGGTGAGTTTGATGCCGAGTTCGGCAGGCTGGGCTTTTAGTGCGGCTGCCGCCTGACGGATTTCCTGTTCGCGCGTTTGCACATACTCCAGTGCGTTATCGCCGGTTACCGCCTCGATCCGGCGCACGCCGGCGGCGACGCCGGATTCACCGATGATCTTGAACAGGCCGATGTCGCCGGTGCGCGTCACGTGGGTACCGCCGCACAGTTCGCGCGAATTACCGATGTCGAGCACGCGCACTTCGTCGCCGTATTTCTCACCGAACAGCATCATCGCGCCGGTTTTCTG
>JBFHXL010000207.1:0-4084 GCA_041599035.1 Thiobacillus sp.
GGGTAATCGAAATCGAAAGCGGTGAAGCGCTGCTTGGTCGACTGCTTGAGGTCCTTCATCAGCGACTGGTAGCCGGGGTTGTAGGAGATCACCAGCTGGAAATCAGGATGCGCCTCGATCAGCTCGCCCTTCTTGTCCAGCGGCAGCACGCGGCGGTGATCGGTCAGCGGATGGATCACCACGGTGGTGTCCTGGCGCGCCTCGACGATTTCGTCCAGATAGCAGATGGCGCCGATGCGGGCAGCGGTGGTGAGCGGGCCGTCAAGCCAGCGCGTGCCGTTGGCTTCCAGCAGATAGCGGCCGACCAGGTCGGACGCGGTCATGTCCTCGTTGCAGGCCACGGTGATCAGCGGCTTGTCCAGCTTCCAGGCCATGTATTCGACGAAGCGGGATTTGCCGCAGCCGGTGGGGCCTTTCACCATCACCGGCAGGCGGTTGCGATAGGCGGCTTCATACAGTGCCACTTCCTTGCCCTGGGCCTCGTAATAGGGTTCCTGGTGAATCTTGTATTGCTCTTTGTCGATCATTTTCATTCCTCGTTGCGGAAGAAAAAACCCCGCCGGAGCGGGGTTCTTGAGTCGAGCGCCGGGAGCCGGGAGCCTTGCTCTCTACTCCCGACTCATTGCTCTCAGCTTACTTATGCACGCCCAGCTTTTCGCGCCAGCCGGGGAACAGCTTGTCGGCATCGCCCGGGAAGGACTCGAAGGCACGCGCAAATTCCTTGTGCTCTTTCGCGAACTCGATCGGGTCGGCACCGGCCTTCCAGCACTCGTAGGACTGGCGCAGCGAGATCGCGCCGGCCGCCGGGCTGTCGATGTGGCCGTAGGAGCCGCCGCCGGAGGTGTTGATGACGTTGCCGTGGCCCAGGTTTTCGAAGAAGCCGGGCAGACGCAGTGCGTTCATGCCGCCGGAGATGATCGGGGTGGTCGGCTTCATGCCGTGCCATTCCTGGTGATAGTAAGGACCATCAGCAGAATCGCGCTCGATCATGTAGGCGATGTTGCGGTCGTCGCGACCACCTTCCATCTTGCCGTAGCCCATGGTGCCGACGTGGATGCCGGACGCACCTTGCAGACGGGACATCTTGGCCAGGACGAACGCGGTGTAACCGCGCACGGCGGAAGGCGACGTTACGGCGCCGTGACCGGCACGGTGATAGTGCAGGTACTGGCCGGGATACTGGCGACGGGCGGTGGTGATCATGCCGGGGCCACCGACGTAGCCGTCGACCAGGAAGGCCACCTTGTTGGCATCCGGGCCGAAGGTTTCCAGGATGAAATCGGCGCGAGCCAGCATTTCGTAATGGTCGTCAGCGGTGATGTTGGCGGAGAACAGCTTGGCCTGGCCGGTTTCGTCCATGGCGCGCTTCATCGCGTCGTACACCAGCGGCATCACCTTCTTGACCGGACAGAACACCTGGTTGCCCTGGGGTTCGTCGTTCTTGATGAAGTCGCCACCCAGCCAGAACTGGTAGGCGGCCTTGGCGAAGGGCTCGGGGCGCAGGCCCAGCTTCGGCTTGATGATGGTGCCGGCGATGTAGCCGCCGTCGGTGCGCGGACGGCCCAGGATGTCCCACATGTCGGTGATGTCCTTGGCCGGGCCGTCGAACAGGCGCAGCATCGACCAGGGCACGTAGAAATCCTGCATCTGCAGGTGCTTGACGTCGCCCATGCCCTGGTTGTTACCGATCGCCAGGGTCAGGAACGAGACCAGCATGGCGCGGCCATCGGTCACGTTGCGGTCGAACAGGTCGTTCGGGTAGGCGACTTTCATCACGCCCTTGGCTTCGTCGATGAAGTACACCAGCGCATCGACGCCCTTGGTGAAGTCATCGGTGGTGGAAACTTCGACGTTGGTGCCGGTGGAGGATTCGGCGGCAATGTGCGCGGCCACTTCCAGGTAACCGTAGCCGGCGGCCGGCTGCATGTGATAGGCGACGAGAATGTGCTTGTCGCCCTTGATCAGGTCTTCTTCTTTCAGACTAAGGTCGGCGTAACGTGCGGATTGATCCATTGCATGACTCCTGCGGTAGATAAACAAAGCGTCAGGAGCCCATTCCCCTGATCACGACAGGGGCGGACTATACGTACAAAGTACTATAATGAATATTCAATTATCATGATAACAACCTTATCAATTACCTTATACATAAACCAGTATGCGTCGCCTGACCCTGCGTCAATTCAAGGTATTTGAAGCCGTTGCCCGCCAGCTTTCCTTTTCCCGGGCGGCCACCGAGCTGCATTTGAGCCAGCCGGCGGTCTCCATGCAGGTCAGCAGCCTGGAAAAAATCGTGGGGCTGCCACTGACCGAACAGGTCGGAAAGAAAATATTTCTCACCGATGCCGGCCGCGAGGTGTTTCACGTCAGCCAGGGCATCGCCGCGCAGTTGAGCGACTTGCAGACCAACCTGGAGCAGCTGCGCGGCCTGGACCGCGGCCTGCTCAACATTGCCGTCACGTCAACGGTCAATGCCGTCGCCACCGATATCCTGGCCCGCTTCCGCAGCAAGCATCCCAAGGTGTCGATACACCTCGACGTGTCCAACCGCGAATCAGTGCTGAGCCAGCTGGCCGCCAACCAGATCGACCTGGCCATCATGGGACAGGTACCCGACGGCCTGGGCATGGAAGCTACCCGCTTCATGGACAATCCGCTGGTCGTGATCGCGCCGCCCGATCATCCGCTGGCCGGCAAAAAACGCATCCCGGTCAAAACCCTGGCTGCCGAGTCTTTCCTGGTGCGCGAAGCCGGCTCCGGCACCCGCGGCGCAATGGAACGCTTCTTTGCCGAGCGCGGGCAGGACATCCGCACCAGCATGGAAATGAGCAGCAACGAGGCGATCAAGCAGGCCGTGCAGGCCGGGCTGGGCCTGGGCATTCTTTCGCTGCAGACGCTGGAAATGGAGCTGGCGCTCAAGCGGCTGGCCGTACTCACCATCGAAGACTTTCCCATCATGCGCCACTGGTACATCGTCCACCGCGACGACAAACGCCTCTCTCCGGCAGCATTGGCATTCAAGAACTTCCTGCTCAAGACCTCGGCCACCACCCCGGCATTGGGTCCGCAAATCTGAGCTTCCCGTGCCGGGCAGTTAACGCTGCTTAATCTGGCCAGATGCGGTCCGGATGCAGGGCGGCGCCCTGCTCACCACGATTGGCCTTCGCCACCGGTTTTACTGCCTTGGACTGGACGGGTTCTGACGCCTGAGGCGCCGGTTTCTGCTGTGCCTTCACCTTGCGCACCCCCGCTGCCAGCTTGCTGGATACTTTGCTCATCCGTTCAATACCTCACTGATAATTGCTTCCACATCCTGCACCGCATGTACGCCGCGGCCACCCATCCGGTAAACGCTACCGCCTTCGAGCGCGGCACTGCGAAAGGCGGCGCGGCGCGTCAATCCATTTGCCAGCGCCGGCACCTCGAATTCGGCCAGCGCCTGATGCATCGAACGCGACAGGGCATTGCGCCCGTCAAGCTGGTTGAGAACCATGTAGGCCCGCAACTGCACATTGCCGGAACGTGCCTGCTGCACGGCCGCGACCATATCGACACTCGCCCATAAATCCAGCGGCGAAGGCTGGATGGGAATCAGCACGACATCCACCGCGCCCATTACCTGGCGCAGGGTGTCCGACTGCAGGTGTGGCGGACAATCCACCAGCACATAGCGATTCGTTCCGGCCGCACGCCTGATGCTTGTACCCACTTCGCTCACGTCGATATCGTGCACCGGCGGCAGGTCACTCTCCGCTCCGCCGACCCGCGCCCAATGGCCGGCCGAGCCTTGCGGATCGGCATCCAGCAGCATGGTTGTGCCGCGACGATGAAAGCCGGCCGCCAGATTGACCGTGAGCGTGGTCTTTCCTGTTCCACCCTTCTGGTTCGCCACCGCAATCCGCAAGGCGGTCATCGCAATCCTAGGTCGCGTCGGGAACCAGCGCATCGATCTTCTGCGCCAGCATCACGGCTTCGGGGCCCAGCCTCTTGCCGTCGGCGTCGATGGTGACGCTGACGTAAGTCTTGCCAAAACTCAGGTTGGGATAATAGTTGGCCGCTTCCGAAACCTTGGCGGCCTCGTCGA
>JBFHXL010000208.1:0-4048 GCA_041599035.1 Thiobacillus sp.
GAGAAACAGCCAGCACATACCCAGTACCACCAGCAGCCCGATCAGGGCATTGGTTTCCATCACGCCGATCGCCTTTTGCGTCGGCACCGTCTGGTCGTCGAACAGCATCAGCGTATAGCCACCCGGCTTGAGCGAGGGCGCACGTTCCGCAATGTAGCGGTTGATGTCGGCCACCAGGCCAAGCGTATTGACCTTGCTCTTCTTGGTGACAGCCAGAATCACCGCCGGTCGACCATTGGACGAAGCCAGGCTGCTGGCGCGTGCGCGTGCGGTTTCCACCGTTGCCACTGATGACAATGGAATCGGCGAACCCAGGCTGGGTGACAGGATCGACAGCCGCCCGAGATAGTCCGCATCGGCCTGCTGGCCGATCACCCGTACCAGCCAGTCGTCGTCGTCCACGCGTGCGCGGCCGGCGAACGTGTCGCGGTACCAGGCGCTTACCGAATCGGCAATGTTGGCCGCAGTCAGGCCGCGCGCCGCTGCTTCGGCCGGTGAAAACTCCACCCGCAATTCCGGGTCGGCCTGACCGGTCGCCAGCACCTTGTCCACGCCGGGCATGCGCTCCAGATCGTCCTTGATTTGCCGCGCCGTGCGGCGCAGGCGTTCGTCGCTGGCCGGGCCGGTCAGCAGCACCATCGCCGTGGGGAAACCGTTCGAGGTGGTGATTTCCAGCACCTCCGGTTCCTTCGCGTCGTCCGGCAGATCACTGTTGTACTTGTTTTGCACCTGTCGTCGCAGGTCGGTTACATGCTTGTCGAACTGGCGCTCGGAAACATCGCGAAAGCGCACCAGAATCACCGACGAATTGTCGCGGCTGGTGCTGGACACAAAGCGGATGTCGGGCAGCGTGCGGATCGCCTCTTCCAGCGGGTCGGTGATCTTTTTCTCGACATCTTCCGCCGCCGCACCCGGCAGGACCGTGGTGACCACCAGCCAGTTGAAATTGATCTCCGGATCCTGCTCGCGCGGCAGACTCAAATAGCTCAGCATGCCCAGCAGCAGAATCACCGCAAATGACACATTGGCCATCGGGTGATTGGTGATGAAGCGCGCGTAGAGGCTCATGGCAGCAATGGCCTAAAAAGTCAGCGCTGCGTGACAGCCATGCCGTCCTGCAGGGCCAGGCGCCCCTCGGTGACGATGCGCGTGTCGTTAGGCAACGCGGCGGCCAGGGCCGGACGCCCTTCCTGTGCCTCGGGTAGTGACACGAACCGCACCGTCCGGCCGTTGACGACAAACACGCCGAGCTGCGTGTTGCGGCGGATCAGGTAGTCGGCGGGCACGAAGGCGCGCGGGTCACGCCAGCGCAATACGCCGTTGCTGCCGGGTGCGGGGGCGGTTTTGCCAAAGTTGAAGCGTGCTTCGCGGGTGCGGGCAGCCAGGTTCACCGCCGGCGACACCCGCAGCAAAGTCACCTGGTATTCCACACCCTGGCTGATGAAAACCGGACGGGCCTTCGACAGCCATTCGGCATCGGCTTGCTGCACCTGTGCGCTCAACTGCATGCGCGAGGTGTCCCACAATTGCACGATGGGGGTGCCGGGGCTGGCGAACTCACCCACCTGCGCCAGCCGTGCTTCGACGATGGCGGGGTAGGGGCTGCGCAGGATGCATTTGCCGACATCGCGTTGGGCGGCAGCGCGTGCGGCGGTGTTGAGCTTGACCTCGGCGGCAACGACGGCGACGTCGGTTTTTTTGGTGTCGAGCGCGGCCGCGGAGATGAAGTTTTTGGCGGCCAGTTCGTTGCTGCGCCGAAGTTGCTGCTGTTCAAGCTTCAGGCGGGCTTGCGAGGATTCGAGCGCGGCCTGCGCACGCCGGGCGGCAATCCGGGTATCGGCACAATCGAGCTGCGCAAGGATGGCGCCTTGTGCAATGCGCTGCCCCGGTTCCACCGGGATGCTGTCGATGCGCGCGGCAAGTTCAGCCGACAGTTTGGCGAGATTGAGCGAAACCGATTGTGCCGAGGCTTCGCGCTGGGGATAAATCGCCACTTCGGACAGCGGCAGGCTCTTGATCGCAACGGGCGACGCGGCCATGGCCGGTGAGCACAGCAGGGTGAGCAGGCAAAGGGCGATGCGCATGGTGGGGCAGCCGGGTGAGGATGGGAAGCGTGCAGGGAATTGTAACGTTTTGAGGGTTGCGGAAACAAAAACGGCCAGGCGAACCTGGCCGTTTGCACCGCGGAAGCGGATTACTTCTGCATGGCGTCCTTGGCTTCTCCGGCCATTTCTTCGACCTTGCCGGCAGCGCCCGCTGCGGCATCGGTTGCGGATTCGCCAATGGCAGAGGCGGCTTCACCCATGGCTTCGCCTGTGGCCGAGGCGGCTTCGCCTGCCGAGTCAACAGCAGCGCCGGCAGCTTCAGTTGCCTGGTCCATCGCGGGTGCGGCAGCTTCTTCGGCTTTCTGGCAGGCGGTGAGTGCAAGGGCCGCGAAAAGTGCGACGAGTAGTTTGGTTTGCATGGTGTCTCCCTGATAAAAAATGCACATTAAGAATCGCGGGTCTGACAACTCACGATTTTTAGTTAATAGGCATAAAACCGGCCAGTTGCAAGCTTGCCGGGGAATTTTATCAATCGATTGGCGCTTAAAAGCCCTCGTCGGGGCGCAGATAGCGCCACTGCCCGGGTGGCAGGTCGCCCAGTCGCACGCGGCCGATACGCACGCGTTTCAGGCCCACCACTTTCAGTCCGACCAGTTCGCACATGCGGCGAATCTGCCGCTTGCGACCTTCCTTCAGGATGAAGCGCAGCTGGTCGGCGTTTTGCCAGCTGACCTTGGCCGGGCGCAGCCTGCGGCCATCGAGCGAGAGGCCGTGGTTCAGGCGTGCGAGATCTTTTTCGTCGAGTCGGCCGGCCACCCGCACCAGGTACTCTTTCTCGATATCGGAGTTTTCTCCTATCAGCTGTTTGGCGATGCGCCCGTCCTGCGTCAGCACCAACAGACCGGTCGAGTCGATGTCGAGCCGGCCGGCCGGCGCCAGGCCTTTCAGATGCGACGGCTGGAACGCCTGCGCCGCGCGTCCGTCCTGCCATTGCGTGTCGGGGCGGATCAGCACCACGGCGGGCTGATAGCCCGGCTCCGGCTGGCCCGAGACATAGCCGACGGGCTTGTGCAGCAGGATGGTGGCACGTTGCTGCTGTTGCTGGTTGGCGGCCGTGTCGAGACGGATCGCACAGGCCGGGTCGACCTTGGTGCCGAGTTCGCTCACCCGCGTGCCGTCGACGAACACCAGTCCGCGCTCGATATAGCTGTCGGCTTCGCGGCGCGAACAGAGCCCGCGCTCGGACATCAGTTTGGACAGGCGGACGGGTTCAACCATGTTTAATGACGTGACAGCACAGGCTGCAGATACTTGCCGGTATCGCTGGCCGGGTTGTCGGCGACCGCTTCGGGCGGGCCTTCGGCGATGATTCGCCCGCCGCCGCCGCCGCCTTCCGGACCGAGATCGATCAGCCAGTCGGCGGTCTTGATCACATCCAGATTGTGTTCGATGACGACCACGCTGTTGCCGGAGTCGGCCAGGCGCTGCAGCACTTTCAGCAGCAGATCGATGTCTGCGAAATGCAGGCCGGTGGTCGGTTCGTCGAGGATGTAGAGCGTGCGGCCGGTGTCGCGCTTGGACAGTTCGAGCGAGAGCTTGACGCGTTGCGCCTCGCCGCCCGACAGCGTGGTGGCCGACTGGCCCAGCCGGATATAGCCGAGGCCCACATCCATCAGGGTTTGCAGTTTGCGCTTGACGACGGGAACCGCACTGAAGAATTCAGCCGCCGCCTCGATCGTCATTTCCAGCACCTCGCGTATGGTCTTGCCCTTGTATTGCACTTCCAGGGTTTCACGGTTGTAGCGGGCGCCATGGCAGACATCGCATGGCACGTAGATGTCGGGCAGGAAATGCATCTCGACCTTGATCACGCCGTCGCCCTGGCAGGCCTCGCAGCGTCCGCCCTTGACGTTGAACGAAAAACGCCCCGGGCCGTAGCCGCGTGCGCGCGCCTCCGGCACCCCGGCGAACAGTTCGCGGATCGGGGTGAAGAGCCCGGTGTA
>JBFHXL010000209.1:0-3996 GCA_041599035.1 Thiobacillus sp.
GCATGCGCATCATGGCTACGGTGCCTACATTTGCGGCGAAGAGACGGCCTTGCTCGAATCGATCGAAGGCAAGAAGGGGCAGCCGCGCTTCAAGCCGCCATTTCCGGCGAGCTTTGGCCTGTATGGCAAGCCGACCACCATCAACAACACCGAGACGCTGGCCAGCGTGCCGTGGATCATTCAGCATGGCGGCCAGGCTTTCCTGGAACTCGGCAAGCCAAACAATGGTGGTCCCAAGCTGTTTTCAGTGTCGGGCCACGTCAACAAGCCGGGCAACTACGAAGTGCCGCTCGGCACGCCGTTTTCCGAACTGCTGGACATGGCCGGCGGCGTGCGCACCGGGCACACGCTGAAAGCCGTGATCCCGGGCGGTTCGTCTGCCCCGGTTCTGCCGGCCGAGATCATGATGGACTGCACCATGGACTTCGATTCCATCGCCAAGGCGGGCTCCATGCTCGGCTCCGGCGCGGTCATCGTGATGGACGAGAGCGTGTGCATGGTGCGTGCGCTGGAACGTCTGTCCTACTTCTATTTCGAGGAATCGTGCGGCCAGTGCACGCCGTGTCGCGAAGGCACCGGCTGGATGTACCGGGTGATCCACCGTATCGAACATGGCCAGGGCCGGCCCGATGATCTGGACCTGCTCAACAGCGTGGCGAGCCGCATCGGCGGCCATACGATTTGTGCGCTGGGTGATGCGGCGGCCTTGCCGGTGCAAAGTTTCCTCAAGCATTATGGCCATGAGTTCGAGCATCACATTGAACACAAGCGTTGCATGGACGGAACAGGGCTTTAGGAATGGCTACGCTTAATATCGAAATCGACGGACGCGCGCTTCAGGTCGAAAGCGGCGACACCATCATGGATGCGGCGAATCAGGCCGGCATCACGATTCCGCACTTCTGTTACCACAAGAAACTCTCCATCGCGGCGAGTTGCCGCATGTGCCTGGTGCAGGTGGAAAAGGCGCCGAAGCCGCTGCCTGCATGCGCCACCCCGGTGACCGATGGCATGAAAGTGCATACGCGTTCTGAATACGCGATCGGTGCACAAAAAAGCGTGATGGAATTCCTGCTGATCAACCATCCGCTCGATTGCCCGATCTGCGATCAGGGCGGTGAATGTCAGTTGCAGGATATCGCGGTCGGCTATGGCGGCTCGTCGTCGCGCTACCAGGAAGTCAAACGCGTGGTGCGCGAGAAAACGCTCGGCCCGCTGATTGCCACCGACATGACGCGCTGCATCCACTGCAGCCGCTGCGTGCGCTTCGGTCAGGAGATCGCCGGCGTGATGGAACTCGGCATGCCCGGACGCGGCGAACATACCGAGGTGATGCCCTTCCTGGAAAACCAGGTGGCGTCCGAACTGTCGGGCAATGTCATCGATCTCTGCCCGGTGGGCGCGCTCACCAGCAAGCCCTTCCGCTACAAGGCCCGTTCCTGGGAGCTGTCGCGTCGTCCTTCGATCAGCCCGCACGACAGCCTCGGTTCCAATCTGGAAGTCCACGTCAAGAACAACACGGTCATGCGGGTGGTGCCGCGCGAGAACGAGGACGTGAACGAATGCTGGCTGGCCGACCGTGACCGCTATTCCTACGAAGGTCTGAATTCGGCCGAGCGCCTCACTCTGCCGATGATCAAGCAGGATGGGCAATGGGTCGAAACCAGCTGGCAGACTGCGCTTGAATTCGTTGCCGACAAGCTGAAAACGTTTCCGGCCGCCCAGATCGGCGCCCTGGCGGCCCCGCATCGTCCGGCTGAAGAACTTTTTCTGCTGCAAAAGCTGATGCGTGCCCTCGGCAGCGGCAACATCGACCATCGCCTGAGGCAGTCCGATTTTTCGCTCGACGACAAGACGTCCGGGGCATTCTGGCTCGGCATGCCGGTCACCTCCATGTCGCGTCTGCATCGCATGCTGGTAGTGGGCTCCAACCTGCGCAAGGACCACCCGTTGATGGCGCACCGCCTTCGCGAGTCGGTGCGCTGGGGCGGGCAGGTCAATCTCATCAATGCGGCGGATGACACGTTCCTTGGCAAGGTGCACGCCAAGCGCATTGTCGCGCCGTCGCAGCTCGCTGCCGCGCTGGCCGGGGTATGTCGTGCGCTGGCCGAGCTGAAGAATCTGCCGGTTCCGGAAATCGCTGCGCATGGTGTTGTCGATGAGGTTGCGCGCACGATCGCCGCAAGTCTTTCGGGCGGCGAGAACCGTGCCGTTTTCCTCGGCAACATGGCGCAGCACCACCCCGCCTATTCGCAGCTTCATGTACTGGCGCAGGAAGTGGCCCGGCTTGCCGGGGCAAGCTTTGGCGTGCTGGGCGAGGCGGCCAACAGCGTTGGCGCTGTCACCGTCGGTGCGGTGCCGGGTGCCGGCCCCTTGGGGCAACCCGCGATCAAGGGGCTCAATGCGCAGCAGATGCTGAGCCAGCCACTGCGTGCCTATCTGATGCTGGGGGTCGAAGCCGAACTTGACACCCATGATCCCGTTTCGGCGCTGGCCAGCATCAACGCGGCTGAACTGGTTGTGGTGATGTCGCCCTACAAGGGCAAGTCGCTCGATTACGCCGATGTGCTGTTGCCGATTGCGCCATGGACGGAAACCTCGGGCACGTTCATCAATACCGAAGGCCGCGTGCAGAGCTTCAATGCCGTGGTGAACCCGCTTGGCGAGACCCGGCCAGCGTGGAAGGTGCTGCGCGTGCTGGGTAATCTGCTGGGGCTGGAAGGTTTCGACCACAATGATTCCAGGGAAGTGTTGCACGATGCGCTGGGCGAAACGCCGACCGGCTCGGTGCAGGCATTTCTCGGCAATGAGGTCAGCAATGTGGCGGTAATGCCGCCCCAGGCAGCCAGTGCTCTGGAGCGTGTGGCCGAGGTGCCGATTTATCAGACCGATTCCGTGGTACGTCGCGCACCCTCGTTGCAGCTGACGCTGGATGCGGCCATGCCCGTGGCACGGATGCATGGTGCCCTGATTGCGAAACTCGGGCTGAAGGAGAATGGCCGTGTCTCGGTGCGCCAGACATCCAGTGCGCTGACCCTGAAGGTGGAACGCGATGATTGGTTGCCCGACAACTGTGTGCGGATTCCCTGTGGCCACCCACTGACGGCAAGCCTGGGACCGATGTTCGGTGCAATCACGGCGGAGCCGGTCTGATGGAGAGCCTGAACGTGGACTGGGCAGTCATTCAAACCGTCGTCTGGACGCTGATCAAGATCATGGCGATCGTGGTGCCGCTGATGCTCGGCGTCGCGTACCTGACCTATGCCGAGCGCAAGATCATCGGCTGGATGCAGGTACGCATCGGCCCCAACCGCGTCGGTTTCCAGGGCTTGCTGCAGCCGATTGCCGATGGCCTGAAGTTGCTGATGAAGGAAATCATCATTCCTTCCGGCGCCAACAAGGGATTGTTCATTCTCGGGCCCATCCTGGTGATCGCACCTGCGCTGGCCGCATGGGCAGTGATCCCGTTTACCGACACGCTGGTGCTTTCCAACATCAACGCCGGGCTGCTGTACGTGATGGCGATCACCTCGATGGGCGTCTACGGCGTCATCATCGCGGGCTGGGCATCCAACTCCAAATATGCCTTCCTCGGCGCGATGCGCTCGGCGGCGCAGATCGTGTCGTACGAAATCGCCATGGGCTTTGCACTGGTGGGCGTGCTGATGGCGTCGCAGTCGCTCAACATCATCGATATCGTGCAAGGCCAGGCAGGTGGCGTGCATCAGTGGTACATCTGGCCGCTTTTCCCGCTGTTCGTGGTGTATCTGGTTGCGGGGGTGGCCGAAACCAACCGTGCGCCGTTCGACGTCGCCGAGGGTGAATCCGAAATCGTCGCCGGTTTCCACGTCGAATATTCCGGCATGGCGTTCGCGGTGTTCTTCCTCGCCGAATACGCCAACATGATTCTGGTCGCCGCACTGACCACGCTGATGTTCCTTGGTGGCTGGCTGTCGCCGGTGACTTTCCTGCCCGATGGCATCGTCTGGTGGCTCA
>JBFHXL010000210.1:0-3980 GCA_041599035.1 Thiobacillus sp.
CAAGCCCAGGACACCAACCTGCGCACGCAGCCACTCGGCATCCCCCTCCACGCTCTGGTATTGCGCAGCAAACCATTCCCCTCCCGGCCAGCTGCGCACGGCAGGGGGCAGCGGCGGCAGACCCTGGGCCATCAACTGCTTGAATGTCGCGGTCGCGGCGGCCACATCCAGGGCCACGGTGAACATCACCCACACCAGAGGCAACAACAGCATTGCCGCCACCCCCACGGTCATGAGCAATGCAACGAGACTGGGACGCTCGGGCAACCGGTCGAGCAGGCGTTGGTGGAGCGGCCAACTCACATAGGCCAGAATGCCCGCCCAGGCCAAGGACGCGAAGAAGGGCGACAACACCCACAAGGTGAGCCCGATAATAAAGACCAGAAACGCAAACGCCACGACACGGCGAACGAAGGGAGAATCGATGTTAAGGGCCATGCGACTAGCTTACCGGAACACACCCGATTCAGGCATTGCCCGAGGCAGATGGGCGAGATGCTTCAGGTTTCAGATCCCGGTGACAGGATTACCCTCGCCGATCCAGCGGCTGATGCCATGACGCACGTTGTAAACCTGCGTATAGCCCATCGCCATCAAATCACGCGCCAGGGCATCGGTGCGGTTGCCGGTACGGCAGATCAGAACCACCGGATCATTTTTTCCCACCTCGGCCGTGAAACGCGGCAGAAATTCCGGATTGGCCCGCCCGCTCGCATCAACGTAGGTCAGAGTACGACTGCCTGCCACCACCTTGGTCTGGCGCCACTCGTCCGGCCGGCGGATGTCGTACAAGGGCACGCCTTGCGCCAGCAGCGCTTTGAGGCCGGCATTGTCGACGTTGGTATAAGGCGGCTCGGCGCATCCGCCGAGCGTGAGTGCCAGCAGCAAGGTTGCAAACAGACGCGGCAACATCAGTGTGTCCTCTTGCGCGTGGCGATCAGGCTGGCGACGACGCTCGACCCGATCAGCACCGCCACGATGGCCAGCGACGCGCCGACCGGCACGTGGTACCACGGCAGGATCAGCATCTTGGTGCCGATGAAGGTCAGCACCATGGCGAGGCCGTATTTCAGCAGATGGAAACGGTCCGCCACGTCGGCCAGCAGGAAGTACAGCGCGCGCAGGCCCATGATGGCGAAGATATTGGACGTAAAGACGATGAAGGGATCGGTGGTGATGGCAAAGATGGCCGGAATCGAATCGACCGCGAACACCAGATCGGTGACCTCGATCAGGATCAGCACCAGGAACAAGGGGGTGAAATAGCGCACGCCGTTCTTCATCACGGTGAATTTCTCGCCGTGATCGCCTTCGGAAATGCGCAGGTGCCTGCGCGCGAAGCGCAGCACCGGATTCTTTTCCAGATCAGGCTTCTTCTCCGCCATCACCAGCATGCGCATGCCGGTCACGACCAGGAAGGCACCGAACAGATAGAGTACCCAGCTGAATTCCTGCACCACCCAGGCGCCGGCCAGAATCATGACGGCGCGCATGACGATCGCGCCGAGTACGCCGTAGATCAGCACGCGGCGCTGAAACTCGGGGGCGACATGGAAGGACGCGAAGATCAGCAGGAAGATGAACACGTTGTCCACCGACAGCGACTTCTCGATCAGATAGCCGGTGAAGAACTCCAGCGCCTTGCGCTCTGCGATCTCCGGCCCGACCGCGCCGTTCAGATACCACCACAGACCGGCGTTGAACACGAGCGCCAGGCTCACCCACACCAGGGACCATAGCGCGGCCTCCCTGACGCCGACCTTGTGCGCCTTCCTGCCGCCGAACACGAACAGGTCGAGCGCCAGCATCACCAGCACGAAGCCGATGAAGGCGCCCCACATCCAGGGCTCGCCTATGGAGATCGTACTATTCATCTGTGTGCTCAATATTCAAAGGGAATCACACCCTGCCGCCTGACCCGCGGGTCAGGCGGCAGGTGCAGGCCGGCGGCCGGGTTACTGCACCGCACGCAATGCGGCGATGCGCTCTTCCAGCGGCGGATGCGTCATGAACAGGCGCTTGATGCCGGACGCGCCGCCGCCACTGATGCCGAAGGCGGCCATCTTCTCCGGCAACGGGGCCGGATGCAGGCTGTTGAGGCGCTCCAGCGCGGAAATCATCGCCTGCTTGCCGGCCAGGCTGGCGCCACCACGATCGGCACGGAATTCACGCTTGCGCGAGAACCACATGACGATGATCGAGGCGAGCACGCCGAGTATCAGTTCGGCGATGATCATGGTGACAAAAAAGGCCGGGCCGGTGCCGCGCTCGGTTTTGAACACGATCTTGTCAACCGCATGACCGATGACGCGCGAGAGGAACATGACAAAGGTATTGACCACGCCCTGGATCAGCGCCAGCGTCACCATGTCGCCGTTGGCGACGTGAGCAATTTCGTGCCCGACCACGGCCTCGGCTTCTTCGCGCGTCATCTGCTGCAGCAGACCGGACGACACCGCGACCAATGCGTTGTTCTTGTTCATGCCGGTGGCGAAGGCGTTCACCTGCGGCGAATCGAAAATGCCGACTTCGGGCATGCCGATGCCGGCGTCGGCTGAGTATTTCTTCACCGTATCGACCAGCCAGGACTCGGTCGAATTCGACGGGGTTGCGATCACGCGCACCCCCATCGACTTCTTGGCCATCCACTTCGAGATCGCCAGCGAAATGAACGAACCGCCGAATCCGAATAGCGCGGCAAAAATCAGCAGCGAGCTCAGGTTCAGGCCGTTGGCGTTGAGATAGGGCTCAACGCCCAGCAGGCGCATGGTGACAGACAGCACCAGCACGATGGCCATGTTGGTGGCAAGGAACAGGACAATACGTTTCATGATGTTCTCCAATAAATACCCGGGTCATATTGTGGGCGGGCACCCCTCTGACAAGTACACAACAGGATATAGATTACACAAGAGCAATAAAATTCGATTTTTATACTGCTATTGTTCGGTTTTATCGATCTGATCCGCACCATGCTCAACTACAAGCATTTGCACTACTTTCGTACCGTCGCCAAGACGGGTGCCATCAACAAGGCCGCCGAGAAACTGCACCTGGCACCACAGACCTTGTCCGGGCAAATCAGCACGTTTGAAGACCGTATGGGGGTGGCACTGTTCCGCCGCAGCGGCCGCCGGCTCGAATTGACCGACGCCGGCCGCACCGCCTTGACCTACGCCGACGAAATTTTCCACGTTGGCGCCGAACTCGAAGAAGCCCTGCAGAACAGCGCGAGCGCGCGCGTTCATCCGTTCCGGGTCGGCATCGCCGACGTGGTGCCCAAGGCAATCGCCTACCAGCTGCTGGCGCCCGCCCTCACGCTGCCCGAGCCAGTCAAACTGGTATGCAAGGAAGACCGGCTGGAACAGCTGGCCGCCGAACTCTCGATCCACCGGCTCGACATGGTGCTGGCTGACCGACCGCTACCTTCCACCATGGACATCAAGGGCTACAGTCACCCGCTGGGCGAATGCGGCATTGCGTTTCTGGCCGCGCGCGCACTAGCAATCGATTTGGCATCGGGTTTCCCCGCCTGCCTGCACGGCTCGCCGCTGTTGATCCCGGGCGAGGATAGTGCGTTGCGGGTGCCGCTGTTGCGCTGGTTCGAGCGCAAGGACATCCAGCCCACGATCGTCGGCGAATTCGACGACAGCGCGCTGATGAGCGCATTTGGCCAGGCTGGCGCCGGCGTATTCCCGGTGCCGCTGACCACCGCGCCGGAAGTCATGCGGCAGTATGACGTGGTCGAAGTGGGGCAAACGCTGGAGATCCGCGAGCGCTTTTTTGCCATCTCGGTGGAGCGGCGGCTGAGTCACCCCGCAGTGGTGGCCGTCAGCGAAGCGGCGCGGCTCAGGTTTCAGCCACCGAATCCTGGCTGATGTCATGCAGCCAGCGCACCGCCTCGGCCGGTGTCAGAATCTGGAAAAGCGGTGCGCAGCGGCGCCGCAGCTTGAGCAACGCGCGATCCTTGCTGACGAGCA
>JBFHXL010000211.1:0-3942 GCA_041599035.1 Thiobacillus sp.
AGCGCACGCAGCACGGCCTGGTGCGCGATCTGGCCCAGCGCCAGGATGCACGCACTGGCGGGCAATTCGGACAGTTCGGTGGCCAGGAAGCGGTTGCATTCGCGGATTTCGCCTGGCTCCGGCTTGTTGGCGGGCGGCAGGCATTTCACCGCATTGGTGATGCGGCAGTCGACGAGTTGCAGGCCGTCGTCGACCGACACCGATTCCGGCGCGCTGGCGTAGCCGAACTGATGCAGCGTTTGATACAGCAGAATGCCGGCGGTGTCGCCGGTGAAGGGACGGCCGCTGCGGTTGGCCCCGTGCATGCCGGGTGCCAGGCCGACGATCAGCAGGTGTGGGCGGACAGCGCCAAACGCAGGCACGGGACGTGCGTGGTAATGGGGATGGCGGCTGTGCACCGTGTCGAGAAATTGCGCCAGCCGGGGGCAGGCGCGGCAGTCAGGGTCAAAGTTCATCGCGAATATGCTGCAGGTACCCCGCAATCGAGGCCGTCCATTGTAGGGTGTGCGGGCCGCCGTGTTTTATTCGGGGCATGCGACGGCAGGCTGCATTCAGCGCCGTTTCACCCAGACGTGACGCGCGACCGAGGCTTCCAGTGCGAGCTCGACTTCATCGATCATCACAATGGTCATCGGCCGCTGCTGCAGCACGACGAGCAGACGCTTGGGGGCGAGGCCATAGGCTACCAGCTGTTCGCGCTGGGTGGGGTTGATCGCTTCGTCAATATCTTCGACATGCGCCTTGGCCCCCGGCAGCAAAAAGCTGAGCGGGACGCGCGCGATGTGATCGGCCGGGCTCATGCGCCTGCTCCCCACACGGCGCGCAGCAGATGGTTGAGCAGGCCGCCGATCAGAAATGCGAACGGGATGATGAGCGCGAGCATGGCGGTGGCGATTTTCGCTCCCTGCTCCTTGATGATCATCATCACGCTGGCGATGCACGGCACGAACAGGGTGAGCGTCACCATGCCGACCACCGCCTGGATCGGCGACAGATCATGGCTGAGCGCGAACAGTCCAGTGGCGCCGAAGTCGCGCCGCAGGAACCCCATCACGAAGGCAGCGCTGGCCTCCTTGGGCAGGCCCAGCCAGCCGGACACCAGCGGCTCGCCGGCGCGGATGATGACGGATAGCGCACCGAACTGATTCAGCAGGAACATGATCAGGGTGCCGAGCAGGAACAGCGGGATAACCTCGATCAGATACCACTTCAGCCGCCCCATGGTTTTCTTGGCGACGTTGCCCATGAGCGGCAGCCGGATTGGCGGCATTTCGGTCACCAGCGGAATGCGCCGGCCGGGAATGAGTTTGGCGGCGAGAAAGCCAGCCAGCATCAGCACCAGCACCATCGAGATCACCCAGATCAGCGTGGCCGCGAACGAGATGCCGCCCAGCAACCCCAGCACCACGCCCAGCTGCGCCGAGCAGGGAATCGCCAGCGCCATCAGGAAGATGGTGATGAGGCGTTCGCGCGGGCTGTGCAGGATGCGCGTGGTGAGCGTGGCCATGGTGACGCAGCCGAGCCCCAGCACCATCGGCAGCACGGCGCGGCCGTTGAGGCCGATCAGCTTGAACAGGCGGTTGGCCAGCACCGACAGCCGCGCAAAATAGCCGGAGTCCTCGAGCAGGCCAAAGGCGATGAAGAAAGTGGTGACGATCGGCAGGATCAGCGCCAGCGCATAGGTCATGCCCATGGTCCACAGGCCGTATTGTCCGACCAGAAGGTCGGCCATCCAGGGCACGCTGATCGTGTTTTGCACGAACTGCGCGACGGCGGGATTGAGGTATTTGCCGAATAGATTGGTCTCCAGCAGTCCGACCAGGGTGCCTGCGCCAAACACGCCGACAAATTCATACGTGGCGAACAGCACGCCAAGCAGGATCGGCCACGCCCACACGCGATGAATGATCCACTGACCGACGCGGTGCGACAGCAGCGGGCTGGCTTTCGCGGTGCGCTTGGTGACGCGGGCAGCCAGCATGCCGGCGGCTTCGCCGCGTTCGTGCGCCAGCGCGGTGGGCGTGACCCCCTGGGCGTGGGCTGCATCCCGCGCGGCGGCGAGCTCGTCATAGGCTGCGCCCGCGTTTCCCCGCAGCCAGGCTTCGACTTCGCTGTCCTGCCCCAGATACAGAATGGCCAGCCCGCGCGCCTTGAGACGGGGGTGCGGTGCGTGGCGGGTGATGCGCGCCGTTACATTGTCAATGGCCGCCTCTGCCGTGGCGTCGTAATGCAGCAGGGCCTGCTGGACGCGTGCGTCAGCCAGGCTGCGCGTGAGGTGTGCAACGCCTTCGCCGCCGGTTGCGACCGTGGGGATGACCGCTATCCCGAGCGCCTCGGACAGGGCTGCGGCATCCACCGTCATCCCGCGTGCGCTGGCTTCGTCGTGCATGTTGAGCGCGAGCACGGCGGGCATGCCGAGTTCGGCCAGCAGCGCGGTGAGGGTCAGGGTGCGGCGCAGGTTCTTGGCGTCGCCCACCTGAATCAGGCTGCGCAGGGGTTCGTGCAGCAGGGCGCGTACGGTGGCACGCTCGTCGTCGCTGCGTGCCGGCAGGGTCAGCACCCCGGGGGTGTCGATCAGTTCGGCCGAGGCATCGAAACGCGCCGAGGCGCGGGTGATCTCGACCGTGGTGCCGGGATAGTTGGAAACGTTGACGTATGCGCCGGTCAGCCGATGGAACAGGACGGATTTTCCGACATTGGGATTGCCGACGAGGGCGATGGCAGAGACGGACTGCATGATGTCAACCGGGCGTTCCAGACAGGGCGTTAATAATAACGATTCTCATTATTAAATCAAGAGGGCTGACGTTGAATCCGGCAAATAAATGCTTACTCGGCTGTCGCGGTGACGAAAGCGATTTTCATCACGCCGGCGCGTTGCGCGGCGGCCAGGATCTCGGCCACCTTTTCATAGGGCGTGCTGCGGTCGGCGCGCAGATGAAGTTCCGGCTGCAGCGGCGCCAGTTCGGCCAGGCGTGCCTGGACGGTGTCGCGGCTGGCCGGGGCGCCGTCGAGGAACAGCTTGCCCTGGCTGTCGAGTGCCAGCTGGATGACCTTGGGTTTATCCTCAAGCCGGGTCGCATCGACCTGGGGCAGATCGATCGGCACCGCCTGGTTGAACAGGGGCGCGGTGATGATGAAAATGACCAGCAGCACCAGCATCACGTCCACCAGCGGCGTGGTGTTGATCTCGGCCATGGGCTGGCTGGTGCCGCCGCTGTCGAAGGAACCGAAAGCCATGTTCGCTCCTCAGGCCGCGACCGGGCGTGCCGCGGCGGTCTGCCCGGTGATTGCCGGCAGATGCACGCCGGTGGTCAGGTAGGCGTGCAGGTCGTGGGCGAAGCCGTCCAGTTGGGCGAAGATCAGCCGGTTGGCGCGGGTCAGCGCGTTGAAGGCCAGCACCGCGGGAATGGCGACGAACAGGCCGGCGGCAGTCATGATCAGCGCTTCGCCGACCGGGCCGGCCACTTTGTCGAGCACGACCTGGGTGGCACCGGACAGCCCGACCAGCGCGTGATAAATCCCCCAGACGGTGCCGAACAGCCCAATGAAAGGCGCCGTGGCACCGACCGAGGCGAGAAAGGTCAGCCCCGACTCGATCCCGACCTGCGAGCGCACAATCTGGCTGCGCAGAGCGCGGGTGATCGTTTCGCTGAGGTTGACGCCGGCGCCGATGCCGCGTTCGGCCTGGCTCTGATGGGCCTGGGCCGCCTGCACGCCGGTGCGCGCCAGTCCGGCGAACACGCCGGTCCGGTCCTCCCGCTTGATGGCGTCAAGCGCCGCCTCGATGCTCGGTGCGCTCCAGAAGGACGCGAAAACCCGATCCATGGCGCGATTAAAGCGCAGCTGCTGGAAAAAGCGGGCGACGGTCAGCGACCAGCTGGCAATGGACAGGATCAGCAGCAGAATGGCCACGCTGTGGGTGACGATGTCGCCCTGCTG
>JBFHXL010000212.1:0-3917 GCA_041599035.1 Thiobacillus sp.
CTGGTGATGGTCGGCAATGGCATGGCCGGTGTGCGCACACTGGAAGAACTGCTGAAGCTGGCCCCCGATATCTACGACATCACCGTGTTCGGCGCCGAGCCGCACCCCAACTACAACCGCATTCTGTTGTCGCCGGTGCTGGCGGGCGAGCAGACGATGAACGATATCGTGCTGAACCCTCTCGACTGGTACAGCGACAACAGGATCACCCTGCACACGGGCAAGAAGGTGGTGAAGATCGACCGCCGTGCACGTGCGGTCGAAGCCGAGGACGGCACCCGCGCCGAATACGACCGCCTGTTGCTCGCCACCGGTTCCAACCCATTCATGCTGCCGGTGCCGGGCGCCGACCTGCCCGGCGTGATCAGCTTTCGCGATATTGCCGACGTCGATGCCATGGTGCAGGCCGCCAGCCAGTACCGGCATGCCGTCGTCATCGGCGGCGGCCTGCTCGGGCTGGAAGCCGCCAATGGCCTGATGAAGCGCGGCATGGACGTGACCGTGGTGCACCTCGGTCCGTGGCTGATGGAGCGCCAGCTCGACGAACCCGCCGCGCGCCTGCTGCAGAAAAGCCTGGAAGAAAAAGGCATGAAATTCTTGCTGCAGAAGCAGACGGCCGAACTGCTTTCTAGCCCCTCCCCCACAGGTGGGGGAGGGGTTGGGGAGAGGGGCCGTGTCGCGGCGATTCGCTTCAAGGACGGCGAAGAAATTCCCGCCGATCTGGTGGTGATGGCCGTCGGCATCCGTCCCAACACCGAACTGGCCGAATCCGCCGGCCTGCATTGCAACCGCGGCGTGGTCGTCAACGACACCATGCAGACCTTCGATCCGCGCATCTATTCCGTCGGCGAATGCGCAGCGCACCGCGGGATCGCCTACGGCCTGGTCGCACCCTTGTTCGAACAGGCCAAGGTGTGCGCCAATCACCTGGCACATTATGGAATCGGCCGTTACCAGGGCTCGGTCACCTCGACCAAGCTCAAGGTCACCGGCATCGACCTGTTCTCCGCCGGCGACTTCATCGGCGGTGAAGGCACCGAATCGATTCTCTATTCCGATCCGCTCGGCGGCGTCTACAAGAAGCTCGTCATCAAGGACGACAAGCTGGTCGGCGGCGTGATGTATGGCGACACGGTTGATGGCTCCTGGTATTTTTCGCTGCTGCGCGACGGCAAAAGCGTCAGCGAACTGCGCGACCACCTGATGTTCGGTCAGGACCATTGCGGCAACCTCGGGCACGGCGGCGTCAACAAGGCCGCCACGATGACCGACGACATGGAGGTGTGCGGCTGCAACGGCGTGTGCAAGGGTGACATCGTCAAGGCGATCCGCGAGAAGGGACTGTTCACGCTGGAAGACGTGCGCAAGCACACCAAGGCTTCGGCTTCGTGCGGCTCGTGTACCGGTCTGGTCGAGCAGATTCTGGCGGTCACCGTGGGCGGCGATTATTCGCCCGCGACCAAGGCCAAGTCGATGTGCGGCTGCACCGACTACACCCATGAAGAAGTCCGTGCGGCGATCAGGCAGAACAAGCTGCTGACGATTCCCCAGGTGATGACCTTCATGGAATGGCGCACGCCCAACGGCTGTGCCAGCTGCCGTCCGGCGCTCAACTATTACCTGATCTCCACCTGGCCGGGTGAGGCCGAGGATGATCCGCAGTCGCGTTTCATCAACGAACGTGCCCACGCCAACATCCAGAAAGACGGCACCTATTCGGTCATTCCGCGCATGTGGGGCGGCAACACGACGCCGGCCGAGTTGCGCCGCATCGCCGATGTGGCCGACAAATACAAGGTGCCGGCGGTGCACGTCACCGGTGGCCAGCGGATCGATCTGCTCGGCATCAAGAAGGAAGACCTGCCCAAAATCTGGGCCGATCTCGACATGCCGTCCGGCCACGCCTATGGCAAGGCGCTGCGCACGGTGAAGACCTGCGTCGGTTCGGAATGGTGCCGCTTTGGCACACAGAACTCGACCCAGCTCGGGATCGATTTGGAAAAGGCGTTCTTCAAGATGTGGGCGCCGCACAAGGTCAAGCTGGCGGTGTCTGGTTGCCCGCGCAACTGCGCCGAGGTCGCGATCAAGGACATCGGCATCATCGGTGTCGATTCCGGCTGGGAAATCTACATCGGCGGCAACGGCGGCATCAAAACCGAGGTTGCGCAGTTCCTGGTCAAGGTGAAGACCGACCTGGAAGTGATGGAGTATTCGGGTGCCTTCCTGCAGCTCTATCGTGAAGAGGCACGTTATCTCGATCGCACCGTGCACTACATCGAGCGGGTCGGCCTTGACTACGTGAAGAAGCGAATCCTCGACGATGCAGAAGGACGGCGCGCGTTGTACGAGCGCATGGTGTTCGCGTTGTCGGTCGAACGCGATCCGTGGGTCGAGCGTGCCAGGGAAGGCAAGCTCCAGCATGAATTCGAAACTGTTGTGGTCTAAAGGAAAACGCCATGAGCCAAACTGATCTGAACCCGTGGACCGCTGTAGTCAGCGTCAGCGACATCCCCAAACTCGGTGCGCGCGTGGTGCGCCACGGCACGCTCGACATTGCCGTGTTCCGCAATGCCGACGACGAGATCTTTGCACTGGAGGACCGCTGCCCGCACAAGGGCGGGCAATTGTCGCAGGGCATCGTGCATGGCAGAAAAGTGACCTGCCCGATGCACGGCTGGAACATCGAGATCGATACCGGCTGCGCATCGGCCCCGGATAACGGATGCGCACGTGAATTCGCGGTCAAGGTCGAAGACGGCCGGGTGTGGCTGGATTTGGTCGCTGCCGAGGTGTCGGCCTGAGCGGATGATCTTCTCCGCCTGGTGCGGAGGATTAATGGGCAGGGCAAAGAAAAAGCCACCGCAAGGGTGGCTAATATCAGCAGAACATTCTCATGTTAAGCAAATGTAATGTCATTACCCCGGTTACTGGGTGGCGGAACGAATAAATATTGCTTCCTGAATTTTGGTGAACGCATTGTTGTAAATGGCGGGGTCTTCAATTGGATTGTCCTGAACAAGTTTTCCACCATACGAGCCGGACCATTCTTCGGTGCTAACAAAACTTAAACGCACTTTGGTTTTACCAGGTCGCAGTTCCTCAATAAACGCTGAAGACTTCGTGTCCCTCATAATCATTTTTCCAAAGCCAACCTCATTTTGAGTTGGGCTTTTTGCTGTGATGTAGCCAGTATCAAGGTCAGAAGTGGTGATCGAATATCCTAAGTCTTGAAAAACAGACATGGCTGATGCAAAGGCTATCTTTTTCTGAGTGTCAAATTCTTTAGATTGAAAAGCCTGTAGCTCAAGGCTTGTTTTGGTCGGTTTGTAATTGTTGGGTACGCAACCAACCAACAGAAGTGCGATAGATGTTGCGGCGATTATTTTTTTCATGTTGTCCCCTGTTTAGAAAGAAGTGGTCATGCTTTTAAAGTCGATGACTTTCTTTGAAGCATCGAACTTCAAAATCAAGGTCATGGTTCTGCTGCTTTGCTCAAACCCGGAAGAAGAAGACCTTCCTCCAATTAAGATCACGGTGCCATAAGCACTGTTTTCATTGGTCTTGGAGACCGTTGCATTCTTTTGATAAGTCCAGACTTCGTTTCCTTCTGAATCAACGGTGGCCACGTTCGGGGCGCCGAATGTTTCAAGTACTTCAGCTTGGGTTGTAACCCCTTTTTTCAGGGTTAGCTGAACATTGCCATGTGTGAAGGGGCTGTTTGGAGTAGAGCTCTCCATGCTGGATGGAGACGAAGCACAACCCGCCAATGTGGACGCCGACGTCTCCCCCTATTTGAGTAGCACGTAGCTTTGGAGTCCAATCCCATTATCGAGGAGATTGGACATGAAGAAGCGTTTTACCGAAGAGCAGATCATTGGCTTTCTGCGTGAGGCAGAAGCAGGCCTTCCCATCAAGGA
>JBFHXL010000213.1:0-3907 GCA_041599035.1 Thiobacillus sp.
ACGTATCGCATCGCCCCCTCCATCCTGTCCGCCAACTTCGCCAAACTGGGTGAGGAAGTCGACATGGTTCTTGCCTCTGGCGCCGACATCGTTCACTTCGACGTGATGGACAACCACTACGTGCCCAACCTCACCATCGGCCCGCTGGTGTGCGAAGCGCTGCGCAAGCATGGCGTCACCGCGCCGATCGACGTGCACCTGATGGTGAAGCCGGTCGACCGCATCATTCCCGACTTTGCCAAGGCGGGCGCCACCTACATCACCTTTCATCCGGAAGCCTCCGAGCACATCGACCGCACCATCGGCCTGATCAAGGAAAACGGCTGCAAGGCCGGTCTGGTGTTCAATCCGGCCACCCCGCTCGATGTGCTGGAATACACGCTGGACAAGCTCGACATGGTGCTCTTGATGTCGGTCAACCCCGGCTTCGGCGGCCAGAAGTTCATCCCCTACGTGCTCGACAAGGCGCGCGCGGTGCGCAAGATGATCGATGACCGCGGCCTCAAGGTGAACATCGAGATCGACGGCGGCGTCGGCCCCGCCAACATCGCCGAAGTCGCGCACGCCGGCGTCGACACCTTCGTCGCCGGCTCGGCGGTGTTCGGTGCCGCCAAGGACAGCGACCCGCAGCGCTACAACAGCATCATCGCCGCGATGCGCGCCGAGTTGGCCAAGGTCTGATTTTTCCTCCGCGAAGCACGCGAAGGACCGCAAAGAAAATCTTTGCTTCGCGGCCTTCGTGGATAAACCAAACATGAAAAAATTCCCCCTCCCGATCAAAGCCGTCGTCATCGACCTCGACGGCACCCTGATCCACACCGCGCCCGACCTGGCCCATGCCGCCGAGCTGATGATGGCCGACCTGGGCAAGCCTTGCCCCTCGCTGGAAACGATTTCCTCCTATATCGGCAACGGCGTGTCGCGGCTGGTCAAGCGGGTGCTGACCGGCGAGATGGATGCCGAGCCGGATGCCGAACTGTTTAAACAGGCCATCGCGTCGTATCAAAAGCATTACGGCGAACATGTGTCGCTGCATTCGCGTCCGTTCGATGGCGTGGTCGAAGGGCTCGAGGCCTTCAAGGCGATGGGGCTGCATGTGGCCTGCATTACCAACAAGGCGGAAGCTTTCACGCATCCGTTGCTGAAGGACACCGGCCTGTTTGATTATTTCGAGCTGATCCTGTCCGGCGATTCGCTGCCCCGCCGCAAGCCCGACCCGCTGCCCTTGCTGCACGCCTGCGAGGTATTCGGGATCAAGCCTGCCGAGCTGCTGCTGATCGGCGATTCGCTCAACGACACCCAGGCCGCGCGTGCGGCCGGCTCCCCGGTGTTCTGCGTGCCCTATGGCTACAACCGCGGACGTCCGGTGAGCGAGCTGGACCTGGATGCCGTGGTGCCAAGCCTGGCCGAGGCGGCGAAGATGGTGACGAAGGCGTGAGATTCGTGAGGTGTGAGGCGCGAGGCGCGAGGCGGGATGCGAGCGCAGGCGACCGATGGCGATCGCTAGCCGTCGGTTACCCACACGCCTAACGCCTCACCCCTAACGCCTCACCCCTTACGCCCAAATGACAGAACAGGACTTTTTCGATCTCGCCCGCCAGGGCTTCAACCGCATCCCGCTGGTACGCGAACTGCCCGGCGACCTGGAAACGCCGCTGTCGGTGTATCTCAAGCTTGCCAACGCGCCCTATACCTATCTGCTGGAATCGGTGGTGGGTGGCGAACGCTTTGGGCGCTATTCCTTTATCGGCCTGCCCGCGCGCACGGTGTTGCGGGTACGGGCGCATCTGCTGACGGTGGAAACGGACGGCGAGGTGGTCGAGGAGCACAGCCTGCCCGACCCGCTGGCGTTCATTGCCGAATTCCAGGCACGCTTCAAGGCCGCGCCGGTGGCTGGCCTGCCGCGCTTTACCGGCGGTCTCGCGGGCTATTTCGGCTATGACACCATCCGCTACATCGAAAAGCGCCTGGCGCCGGAGTTCAAGAAAAATCGGCCGCATAAGGACGACGTGCTGCATACGCCGGATATCCTGCTGATGCTGACCGAAGAGCTGGCGGTGTTCGACAATCTGGCCGGCAAGCTCTACCTCATTACGCACGCCGACCCGATGCAGCAGGACGCCTATGCGCAGGGCCATTTGCGCCTGCACGCCCTGGCCGAACAATTGCGCGCGCCGGTGTCGTTGCCGTCTGATCCGGCGACCGCGGCGGCCGAACCCACCTCCGAGTTTGGCGAGGCCGAGTTCAAGGCCGCGGTGCAAAAGGCCAAGGACTACATTGCGGCGGGCGACGTCATGCAGGTGGTGATTTCCCAGCGCATGGCGCGGCCCTTTGCCGCTTCGCCGCTGTCGCTCTACCGCGCGCTGCGCAGCCTCAATCCTTCGCCCTACATGTTCTTCTATGACCTCGGCGGTTTCCATGTGGTGGGGTCGTCGCCGGAAATTCTGGTGCGGCTCGAGGGCGACACGGTCACCCTGCGCCCCATTGCCGGTACCCGTCCGCGTGGCCTCACGCGCGAAGACGACCAGCGTCTGGCCGAGGAACTGCTGGCCGATCCCAAGGAGTGCGCCGAGCATCTGCAACTGCTCGATCTGGGTCGCAACGACACCGGCCGCGTGGCCGTCACCGGCAGCGTCAGGGTCACCGAGAACATGCTGATCGAGCGCTACTCGCACGTCATGCATATCGTCTCCAACGTCGAAGGCAGGCTGAAACCGGATCTTTCCGCACTCGATGTGCTGCGTGCCAGCTTTCCCGCCGGCACCGTGTCGGGCGCGCCCAAGGTGCGGGCGATGGAAATCATCGACGAACTGGAGCCGAGCAAACGCGGCGTCTATGCCGGTGCGGTGGGCTATCTCGGTTTTAATGGTGACATGGATCTGGCGATCGCCATCCGCACTGCCGTGCTCAAGAACGGCATGCTGTACGCCCAGGCAGGCGCCGGCATCGTTGCCGATTCGGTGCCCGAGAGCGAATGGATCGAAACCCTCAACAAGGCGCGTGCCATCATCCGCGCGGCCGAACTGGCGCAGGCGCGCTTCGCGACCCTGGACGAATGACCCCGGCGCGTGCTGCGCCCTAATTCAGGCCGTATCGCTTGAGCTTGCGATACAGCGTGCGCTCGGTGATGCCGAGCGCGGCGGCGACCCGGCTGCGATGGCCGTCATGGGTGTCGAGCAGGGCACGGATATGTGAGCGCTCGACCTCGGCCAGCGGTTGGCCGCCCGCCGGCGCCGACACCGGCGCCGAGGAAAGCTGCAGGTCGGTCGTGCGGATCGTGCCGTCGCGGCAGGTCAGCACCGCACGCTGCAATACGTTGCGCAGCTCGCGCACATTGCCCGGAAAGGTATACGCCTGCAGCGCGGCCTGCGCCGCGGGATCCAGGCGGCAGGTGGGACGTCCGCCCGCCAGTCGCTTGAGCAGAAATGCGGCCAGCCCGGGAATGTCATCGCGCCGCTCGCGCAGCGAGGGCAGGGTCACGTCGATGCCCGCCAGCCGGTAATACAGATCGAGTCGAAACCGCTTCTCGTCCACTTCGTCCAGCAGCCGGCGGTTGGTGGCCGATACCAGCCGCACGTCGGCCTTGAGCGTGTGGGTACCACCGACGCGCCTGAATTCCCCGGTTTCCAGAACCCGCAGCAGCTTGGCCTGCAGGCCAAGCGGAATCTCGGCAACTTCATCCAGAAACAGCGTGCCGCCGTCGGCCAGTTCAAACAAGCCTTTCTTCAGCCCGCCGCTGCCCGAGAACGCACCGCGTTCGTGGCCAAACAGCTCGCTTTCGAACAGGGTTTCCGCCACGGCGGCGCAGTTGATCACGATGAAGGCGCCTTCGGAACGCGTCGAGCGGGCATGCACGAAACGCGCGGCGAGTTCCTTGCCGACACCGCTTTCACCGTAAAGCAGGATG
>JBFHXL010000214.1:0-3874 GCA_041599035.1 Thiobacillus sp.
CAGATCATCGTGCTCGACATCGACGCCGTGCAGACCTCGTGCGGCTATGCCGTGCCGATGTATACCTATGTTGGCGAACGCGACACCCTGGCGCGCTGGGCCGAGAAAAAAGGCGCGGTGGGTTTACTGGATTACTGGCGCGAGAAAAATCAGGTCAGCATCGACGGCCTGCCCACTGACCTGCTGGAGGACACACCATGAAACGGGTAGCGATTCCATTTGCCATAGTTCTGACCGCCTGCGACCCCACGCCGCCACCGCAACCTGAAACCACGCGCGCACCCAACCCGGTCTTCGAAACGCACATTCAGGCGATGGATAAAGCCCGTGCCGTGGAAGGTCAGGTGATGGATGCAGCCGAGGCACAACGGAAACAGATGGAGGAAGCAGCGCAGTAATAGCGGCAGCATTTACTGGTTATCGAGACGGCTATGCTAAATTTTTATCAAGTTATTGGCGGTCAGCCCTTCAATACACCTGTCATTACACACCAAGTGTCGCATTTTTTTACACCCCCAACCTGAAGGCTGCGGATATTATCAATAAAAACAATGAACTATGTTTACGATATACTAATCGCTTAAAATTTACTAATTCTGACAGTTAGACTTAAACTAATAAGCTGTATTTAATATTCTGGAGAGAAGACAAATGAAATTCCACGCATTAGCCCTGATAGCGGGCCTGACCATGACAGGATGGGCACATGCTGTACCCGCAGTCACCATAAATGACACTAAAACCTTGACGGCTGGCCCCGATAGTGAGTACCTGGGCAGCTTTGGCCCTGGGATCAATTACGACGGTGTTATTTGGGTATCGAGCACCACGTCCGCGACATTTACTCACACGCTGACATTCGGAATCACGACACCACTCTATGCGACTTCAAGCGTTGAGAATATTGAAATCACTCAATTGGTCGGTCCGTTTACTTTTACCGTAACAGATATTACGGATATCAGCGCCACTATCTTAGACGGTGACGATAATCTCTACGCAAGCTTTACCTCAACAAGCAATCCAGATTACCTGACCCTCCCAAGCAATACCTACTTTGCTGTCGACAGTAATTACAAACTCGTAGTTACAGGCACCACTGCAGGCACATTGGGCAGCAGTTATGAAATCAAGGCAACCACCGTCCCCGTTCCGGAACCCGAAACCTATGCCATGCTGCTGGTCGGTCTTGGCTTGGTTGGCTATCGCTTGCGCCAGAAGAACCGCGCCGACAAACAAATAGTCAGCGCCTAAGTCGGATTTCTTTACACATTCAAACGCCGGCCTGACCGGCGTTTTTTTCGCCTGTCGCCAGCAGGCGGCAAGGACTCAACTGGCGGCGATCAGTCTCTGCACCACGGCTCCGGCCAGCATCAAGCCAAACAGCGGCGGCATGTAACTGATGGTGCCGTTGACCGCACGGTCACGGCCGCGTCCCTCCACCGGCTGCGGCGGTAACGGCGCACGCCCCTGTTCATCCGAAAACACGGTCAGCACACCTTTTGGAATTCCCCGCTTGCGTAGCCGCTTGCGCATCACCGCAGCCAGCGGGCACATCGAGGTCTTGGCGATATCGGCAATCCGGATGCGGGTGGGATCGAGCTTGTTGCCCGCCCCCATGCTGGAGGCGACGCGCAAGCCCCGCTCGACGCTGCTGGCGACCAGCGCAACCTTGCAGTTGAGCGAATCGATGCAATCGATGACGAAATCCACGTCGGCCGGAACGATATCGACCACGGTTTCCGGAATCAGGAATTCACGGATCACCGTCAAGTTACACGCCGGATTGATATCGCGAATCCGTCCCGCCATCAGTTCGGCCTTCGATTGCCCCACCGTGGACAGCAAGGCCGGCAACTGACGGTTGATGTTGGATGGGGCGACCACATCATGGTCGATCAGCGTCAGCCGCCCCACGCCCGCACGCGCCAGCGCCTCGGCACAGTACGAGCCGACGCCCCCCAATCCGGCCACCAGCACATGCGCGCTGGCGAGGCGCGTCTGCTCATCGGGTTCGAGCAAAATCCGGGTGCGTTCAAATTGCGGCGGCAATGCTGCATACATACGATCTTTCACGGGATTCATCGCGGAGAAAGTCGGCGTCTCCTGGTGAGGCATCGGCTAAAATCCCTTCATGGTTAAATGGCTGGTAACACTCGTTCTGGCGTTGATGATTCTGGGCCTGCTCACGCCCTGGCTCCAGCGGCGGGGTCTGGGGCGGCTGCCTGGCGACGTTCGGATCAAACGTGCGCGTGGCGTATTTTACTTCCCCTTCACCAGCGTCATCATCATGTCGTTGCTGCTGTCGTTTCTCGCCTATCTGCTTGGCCGCTAAGGCAGGTGCCAAACAGGACATGCTTTATCCAATATGAACAAGGCTTTCGTTAAAGAATCCGATACGCCGGACGCCGACGAGGATAACGTCGTCGCGCCGGCGCTGCCTGTCGGATCGAAAAATTACATGACGCCCGCAGGGTATGCGCGACTCGATGCCGAATTCAATCAGCTGTGGAAAGTCGAGCGCCCCAGACTGGTGGAGACGATCTCCTGGGCGGCGAGCAACGGCGACCGCTCGGAAAACGGCGATTACATCTACGGCAAGAAGCGCCTGCGCGAGGTCGATCGCCGCATCCGCTTCCTGTCCAAACGCCTGGAACACGCCGAGGTTGTCGACCCTGCCGTGCGCGAGGAGACCGATCAGGTGTTCTTCGGCGCCACCGTCACCGTTGCCGATCAGGATGGCAACGAATCCGTCTATGCCATCGTCGGCATCGACGAGGCAGACGCCGGACGCGGCCACATCGCATGGATTTCGCCGATGGCGCGCGCACTGCTGAAGGCACATGCTGGCGACACCGTCATCGTGCACACGCCGGAAGGACGGCGTGAAGTCGAAATCGTCGAAGTCCGCTATCAGGCCATCGATTGCGCATAATGTGGCAAAATCTGTCCGCTCCGGATGGTTGCCGACAAGGCTTCTGCGCCGCATGCCGCCATCCGTTCTTCCTTATTTTCACGAGGTGACCCCATGCAATCCACCCGTCTCGGTCTGAGTCTGCTTGTAATTGCCGCCCTTTCTGCCTGTGGCGGCGACACCCCCCCTCCCGCTGGCGAGGGCCTAGCGCCGGCCGGATCGTCCGAATCTTCCGCACCCGGCCCCTGGGACACCCTGGCTGCGCTGCCGCCCGAAGCCCAACCTTACGGGCTGGATGTCTACACCGAAAAATGTGCGAGCTGCCATGCTGATCTGGGGCAGGGAAAAGGCAAAAATCCGCCCATCAAGGGACTGACGTCCACCGCCATGCAATCGAAACTGCTCGACTACCGCGCGGCAAAATTTAAAGGGAAAACCGACTTGAGCGATGCGGAAATTGCCGCTGTCGCAATCTACGCCGGAGAGTAAAACCCTGCATTGGGTGCTGCATTTCAGCGCGGCATCTGACTCGAAAAACTAGTTCAACGCGCTGGCCAGCTTGCGGCGATACTGGTTCACCAGAGGGTCGCCGCCGAGCAAATCGAATACCGACAAGAGTGTTTTGCGGCCAATGTCGTCTTCGAAACCGCGATCGCGGCGGATGATTTCCAGCAGGTGGTCCATGCCCGCCTCGTATTGCCCGGCAGCCACATAAAAGTTGGCGAGCTTCAGCCGCGCCTCAAGGTCGTTCTCGTTATTCGCCACGCGCGCATTCAGCGCAGCTTCGTCTTCTCCGGCCTCGCCCATGAACTGCAGTCGCGCCCGCAATTGCGCCACGCGCGGATCGGCATCGTCCGTCAGATTGCCAAGCAGGCGGCGCGCCTCGTCAGACTCGCCGAGATCCAGCATGATCTCGGTCGCATCCAGCCGCACGCCGACATGCGCAGGGTCCAGTTTCGA
>JBFHXL010000215.1:0-3849 GCA_041599035.1 Thiobacillus sp.
CATCAGCAGGTGTCCGCGATGCTGCAGCAGGGCATTCATCGGCACCACGAAAAAGCCTGCCAGCGCCCCTGCCAGCGTCAGCAGAAGCACCGCCGGAATCAGGCTTTGCACCCAGATCAGCGCAATGGGCACAAAGCCCAGCATGATGCCGGCGGGCAGCACGCTGGTTGCGCGTTGCAGGCGAACGTATTTGCCAGCCAGGATGGATCCGATGGCGATACCGAATGCACTGGCGGCAGTGAGCTGGGTTGCCTGGTCGAGCCCGTACTTCAGGTTGAGTGCGGCCCAGGCAATGATCAGCAGGCGCAGGGTGGATCCCACGCCCCAGAACAGGGTGGTGACGGCAAGCGAAACCTGGCCGAGCGGGTCGCGCCACAGAAGCCTGAAGCTGTGCCAGAAGTCGTGAAGAATATACAGCGGTGATTTGTTCGGCAGCTTGTGGTCGATCGGCAGACGTGGGATCAACAGGTTTGCGATGGCTGCGGCCAGATAGAGGATGGTGATGGCGACGATGGCGAATTTCGGGGCAATAAGCTGGCCGGCCAGTCCGACGCCGACGAGGATGCTTTCGGCCAACTGCGGGTTGATGAGCGCGCCGCCGATGATCGCGCCGAGCACGATCGCGGCGACCGTGGTGCCCTCCATCCAGCTGTTGGCGATAACGAGTTTGTCTGGTGGCAGCAGTTCGGTCAGGATGCCGTATTTGGCGGGCGAATACATGGCCGCACCGATGCCGACGATGGCATAGGCCAGCAGCGGGTGCAGCCCGGCCAGCATGATGAGGCACCCTGCGAATTTGACGGTGTTGGCGATCAGCATCACGCGCCCCTTGGGAAGCGCGTCGGCAAACGGCCCCACCAGAGGTGCCAGCACGATGTAGGCCACGACAAAGACGGTCTGCAGCAAGGGGGAAAACCATTCCGGCGCGGAAAAGAACAGCAGCAGGCCAATTGCGGCAAACAGCAGGGCGTTGTCAGCCAGGGCAGACAAAAACTGCGCCAGCAGGATGATGTAGAACGCGCGGTTCACGCGTCAGCCAGTCCGGAAGCGGCGGAAGCCGACATGGGTTTGACGGCAAGGGGCTGTCGAAAGATCTGCGAATACAGGGAGTTGGTAACGAGATGGTTTCAACACGGGCGGGTTTGTGGTTGAATAAAAATCTTTTTTGACCCCGGGACGGGTGTTTATGGCCGACCGCAGACTACAAGTATTCTACACCGTTGCCAGGCAGCTCAGCTTTACCAGGGCGGCGGATATCCTTTACATGACCCAGCCTGCCGTGACGTTTCAGGTCAAGCAGCTGGAAGAGCACTTCAACACCCGTTTGTTCGAGCGCAGTCACGGCAAGATATCGATGACGCCCGTTGGCGATCTGGTGCTGGGCTATGCCGAGCGCATTCTGGCCCTGACCGGCGAGATGGAAGCGCGCGTCGGCGAGCTGACCGGCCAGGTGACCGGACCCTTGATGATCGGTGCGTCGACCACGATCGCCGAATACCTGCTGCCGCGCATTCTCGGAGAATTCAAGGAGCGCTACCCACAGGTGCAGGCGCAGCTTACCGTTGCCAACTCGGAAACCGTGGCGGCGAAAGTGGCGGATCACTCGCTTGATGTCGGTCTGATCGAGGCGCCATCGCACAATCCGGGCCTGACCACGCTGGCGTGCTGCGAGGATGAGTTGGTGATGATCTGCTCGCCCAACCATACGCTGGCCTCACGCGCCAGCGTGAAAGCGCGTGAAATCGCCGATCAGCCTTACGTGTCGCGCGAGCAGGGCTCGGGTACGCGCGAGGTGGTGGACGGATTCTTCAAGGACAACGGCGTCAACCCGGATGACCTGCATATCGAGATGGAGCTGGGGAGCCGTGAGGCGATCAAGGGTGCGGTCGAAGCCAATCTTGGCGTGGCCATCATGTCGGCGTCCACGGTCAACAAGGAGATCCAGCTTGGCACGCTGGTTGCGGTGCCGCTGGTCCCGCGTCTCACGCGTGAGCTGACCATGGTTTATGCGCAGGAAAAATTCCGCAGCAAGCTGCTTGATGCCTTCATCGCCTTTGTCGAGAACAAGTTCAAGCAGTGCAGCGCCGATCAGATTCCGGCGAAGAAACGTCCGGGCAAAGGACGCGTTCGCTGATGCAGGCGGGCAAGCGCCTGACATCCATTTTCAAGGGCTTGTCGGCAACCCGGCAGCAGGCATTGCTTGAATATGCCGAGTTTCTGGCGGGCAAGGAGGGCAGCGAGACTGCCCTGGCGCCGCCCGCCGAGCCACTTCCCATTCCGCGCCCCGAGAAGGAAAACGTGGTGAAGGCCATTCAGCGCCTGATGCAGACGTATCCGATGCTGGAGCGCAACCATATTTTTCATGAGGCGTCTGCGCAGATGACCCGCCATCTGATTCACGGCGTGGCGGCGGCCGATGCGATCGACGAACTGGAGCGAATATTTGCGCGCCAGTACCAGACGCACCTCGACAACCTGAAAAACGACCCGCCTTCGCCCTGATTCTTGGTCCGGCCTAGTCCGGCAATGCGCTTTTGCATTGCCAACAACTCAGGAAGTTGCCCGGGTTATGCTCGCCGCAGTGCGGGCAAGTCTTTTCGGCGCGCACAGGCGCGTCATGCAAGGCAGCCAATGCTGCGTGCGCCCGCGCCGCCTGCGCATCGTCATCAACCCATACTTCGGGCTGCGCCTGCATGAACGGCACGTCCCCGAGCGCGCCGACGGCGTTGGCATTCAGAATGTGGGTGACGATCCCGAGGCTGGACAGCGCATCGGCAGCCAGCTGGGCATCAAGCAATGTAGGTGCGATATGAACCCGTTTCATGGACGGGCGGGCGGAATCAGCTTTTGTTGCGGATGCGCACGATGAGGTCGATCCCCGCCGTTTCCCTGTTGTCGGGCAGCAGGGGCAGGCCGGAAATCTGCACGTCGGCATCGATGTCGGATAGCTTGCCGGTGTCCGTCTCGTAGTAGTGATGATGCGGGTGGGTGTTGGGGTCGTAGAAGACCTTGCTGGGGTCGACAATCAGCTCCCGGATCATCCCTTTTTCCAGAAACAGCTTGAGCGTGTTGTAGACCGTGGCCTTGGACGTTTCGGAATGGCGGGTGTTGACGATCGCCATGACCTGATCGGCTGAAAGATGCTCCTGACGCGAAAATAGGGCGTGCGCAATCTCGATCCGCTGGTGGGTCGGATTGATGTCGTGGCCGCGCAGAAGGTCGGCCATATTGTCGCGCGTGTAATCCATGGTTTCCATCATAAACACCAATCTGGACTTTGTCTAATCTCTTTATAACCGGAAATAAGGCAGTTGTCATCAGCAAGGGCGCCGGAGTCGGCACGGCGACGCACCCAAAAAACGGTACAATTGAAGCCAATATTTGGAGATGGATTCCCGTGGTTACGCTCACCCGCCTTGACAGTACGCAGCCCGATTTTCAGGCCCGGCTCGCCCGTTTGTTGCAATTTGACGATGCTGCCGATGCCGCGATCGAGCAGACCGTCGCCGGAATCCTGCATGACGTGAAAAAGCGGGGCGATGCCGCGGTGCTGGAATACACCGCGCGTTTCGACCGCCTGCCCGCTGCTTCGCTAGCCAGCCTGGAATTGACGGCAGCCCAGTTGCAGGATGCGCTCGCACAATTGCCGGCCGATACCCGCCTGGCGCTGGAAGCCGCGGCAGAGCGTGTGCGCCGTTATCACGAGAAGCAAACCCAGGATTCATGGACCTATACAGAAGACGACGGCACGGTACTGGGGCAGAAGATCACCCCGCTCGACCGCGTCGGCCTGTACGTGCCGGGCGGCAAGGCCGCCTATCCGTCGTCGGTGCTGATGAATGCGATTCC
>JBFHXL010000216.1:0-3811 GCA_041599035.1 Thiobacillus sp.
ACGTCTCGCTGGCCGGCCGCTATGTCGTGCTGATGCCGACCAACCCGCGTGGCGGCGGCGTCTCGCGCCGCATCGAGGGCGAGGAACGCAACGAACTGCGCGACACTCTGGCCCAGCTCGAGATTCCCGAAGGCATGAGCCTGATCGCCCGCACCGCCGGCATCGGCCGCAGCGCCGAGGAATTCCAGTGGGACCTGAACTACCTGCTGAGCCTGTGGAAAGCCATCGACGGCGCGTCCGGCTCGCAAAGCGGATCGTTTCTGATTTACCAGGAAGGCAGCCTGGTCATCCGCGCCATTCGCGATTATTTCTCGGCCGATATCGGCGAAATCCTGATCGACACCCAGGACATCTACGAACAGGCGCAGCAGTTCATGGCGCACGTGATGCCGGCCAATGTCGACAAGGTCAAGCTCTACCACGACGACGTGCCGCTGTTCTCGCGTTTCCAGATCGAGCATCAGATCGAGTCGGCGTATTCCCGCCAGGTCAACCTGCCATCCGGCGGTGCCATCGTGATCGACCACACCGAAGCGCTGGTGTCGGTCGACGTCAACTCGGCGCGCGCCACCAAGGGCAGCGACGTCGAGCAGACCGCCTACAACACCAACCTCGAAGCGGCCGACGAAATCGCCCGCCAGATGCGCTTGCGTGACCTCGGCGGCCTGATCGTGATCGATTTCATCGACATGGAAAACCCCAGGAATCAGCGCGAAGTCGAAAACCGCCTGCGCGACGCCCTGCATCACGACCGTGCCCGCGTGCAGACCGGCAAGATCTCGCGTTTCGGCCTGCTCGAAATGTCGCGCCAGCGGCTGCAGCCATCGCTCGGCGAAACCAGCTACAACCCCTGCCCGCGCTGCCATGGCACCGGCCACATCCGCGGTACCGAATCGTCGGCCCTGCACATCCTGCGCATCCTGGGCGAAGAGGCGATGAAGGAAAACACCGGCGCCCTGCACGTGCAGCTTCCGGTCGATGTTGCCACCTTCCTGCTCAACGAGAAGCGCGTCGACATTCACACCATCGAAACACGCCTCAAGGTCAATGTGGTGTTGATCCCCAACATTCACATGGAAACGCCGCACTACACCATCACCCGGCTGCGTCACGACGAACTCAACCAGCGCGATGCGGCAGAGCCCAGCTACAAGATGGCGACGCTGCCGGAAGGCGAATCCAGCTATGAGGCCGCGCAAGCCGCCGTGCCGGCACGCCAGGAAGCCGCCGTCAAATCCATCGCACCGCCCAAGCCAGCTCCGGCAGCGCAGCCGACCGTGGCAGCCGAAGCGCAGGCGCAGTCGGGGCTGTTCGAGCGGATTTTCGGCTGGTTCAAGAAGCGGGGCGACGACACTTCCGTGACGGAAAGCGCACCCGCAGTCACCCCCCCGCCCGCCGCTACGCGCCGTGAGCGGCCGAACGAGCGCCGCGACCGCAAGCCGGGCCAGCGTCGTGGCCGCGGTGAAGGACGCGGTGAAAACCGTGGCGAAGGCCGTTCGCAGGAAGCACGCCAGGCCGAGCCGCGCCAGAAGGAACCGCGCGCCGAAGCCACAGGCGCTGAATCGGCCAAACCCGCACGTCCGCCGCGTCAGCCCAAGCCGCGCCCCGAAGCCGAAGGCAAAGTCCAGGCCGCGGCATCGTCCGACGCCCCGCGCGAAGCCGGCAGCGAAGAAAAACGCGAGCCACGCAGCCGCCGCGGTCGCGGCAATCGCCGCCCGCGCGACGCCCGTCCGGACACGCAAGTCGCCGCCGCCGAAGGCGCCCAGCAGGCCGCCGAAGTTGGCCTGATCGCCACGCCGGCCGGCTTCCACGCAATCATCGAAATCGCGGGCACGCCGAAGCCGGCGCCCGCAAGCGTTGCGCCTACGCAGCAGGACCTGCAACTGGAACCCGCCGCCCCCGCGCCGATTCCGGCAACGGCCACGGCTTCGCCTGCCGACATTCTGGCCAATCTGGCATCCGGCGCAGCCAGCCTGCAACAGGTGGAAACGCAGTCTGCGGCGGCTGTCACGACCGAGGCCAGGGAAACGGAACGCCCACGCCGGCGCCGCCGCCCCGCGGCCAAGCCCGAAGCCGAGAGCGTCAGCCTGATGCAGGTGGAAACGAGCAACGCGCCCGCCGCGAGCATGAACGAACCGGCTGCGCCGGAGGCGCCCCACCCCACCCGCCGGCGTTCGCGTCCGCAGGTGCCCCCGCCACCGCAGGAACCGCTGGTACAGGTGGAAACCCAGGCCAAATAAGCGCCTGAACGCACAAAACAAGGGCCGCTTCAAGCGGCCCTTGTTTTGTATAACCTGCTTTGCGTAACCCGCCGCGGCGAGTGATCAGGTGTGCGAACTTGTCCGGACCTCGGTGTCGCCGCTGATTTCCCGGATCAGGCCCTGCACCGCGTCCTCGATCATGTCGAGATTCTCCTCGAATCCCTGGGCATTACCGTAATACGGGTCCACCACGTCGAGGTTGGGGTACTTGCGGCTGAACGACAGCAGCCGCCGGATCTTGCCGTGATGCTGCGCCGGTGCCTGCTCGATCAGCCTGCTGATATTGTCGCCATCCATCGCCAGGATGTAATCGAAGGTCTCGAAATCCGCATCCTCCACCTTGCGCCCGCGCAGCCGGCTGATGTCCACCCCGCGCCGGCTGATCGCCTGCTGCGCCCGCGGATCGGGCGCCGACCCGATATGGTAGGCATGGGTGCCCGCCGAATCGGTTTCGATAAGCCGCTCGAGGCCCGCATCCCGAATCGCCTTGCGCAACACCCCTTCCGCCATCGGCGAGCGGCAGATATTGCCCATGCACACCATGAGCACGCGTACTTTAGTCATGTTCTTCCACACCAAATAACACTCGTTTGAGTTCACGTAACTGGTCACGAAGTTCCGCGGCCTTTTCGAATTCCAGATTTTTCGCTGCATCCAGCATGTCTTTTTCCAGCTTCTTGATCCGCTTGGTCAGTGTTTTTTCATCCAGCACCTTGTATTCGGCCACGGTCTGCGCGGCCTTGAGTTCCTGGCGACTCGCATCGGCATCGTATACGCCGTCGATGATGTCCTTGATGCGTTTGCTCACGCCGCGCGGGGTGATGCCGTGCTCGAGATTGAAAGCGGTCTGCTTGATGCGGCGGCGCTCGGTTTCGTCCATCGCCCGCCGCATCGAATCGGTGATTTTGTCGGCATACAGAATCGCGCTGCCGTTGAGATGGCGCGCCGCACGGCCAATGGTCTGGATCAATGCGCGCTCGGAACGCAGGAAGCCTTCCTTGTCGGCATCGAGTATCGCCACCAGCGACACTTCGGGGATATCCAGACCCTCGCGCAGCAGGTTGATGCCGACCAGCACGTCGAATTCACCCAGGCGCAGGTCGCGGATGATTTCGACACGTTCGACGGTGTCGATGTCCGAATGCAGATAACGCACCTTGATGCCGTGTTCGGCGAGGTAATCGGTGAGGTCTTCCGACATGCGTTTGGTCAGCGTCGTCACCAGCACGCGTTCGCCGACGGCGATGCGCTTTCGCGCTTCGCTCATCAGATCATCGACCTGGGTTCCGACTGGCCGCACCTCGACCACCGGATCGACCAGTCCGGTCGGACGCACCAGTTGTTCGACCACCTGACCGGCATGCTCGGCTTCATATTTTGCGGGCGTTGCGGAGACGAACACGGTCTGCGGCATCAGGCCTTCGAATTCCTCGAACTTGAGCGGCCGGTTGTCGAGCGCCGACGGCAGCCGAAAGCCGTAGTCGACCAGGTTTTCCTTGCGCGAACGATCACCCTTGTACATGCCGCCGACCTGCGTCACGGTAACGTGC
>JBFHXL010000217.1:0-3777 GCA_041599035.1 Thiobacillus sp.
CTGCGTCAGGTCGGGTTGCCGGAAGACGCTGGCGGGCGTTATCCGCATGCCTTCTCGGGTGGCCAGCGGCAACGTATCGCCATCGCGCGCGCGCTGGCGGTATCGCCGCGGCTGGTGATCTGCGATGAACCCACCAGCGCGCTGGATGTGTCGGTGCAGGCGCAGATTCTGAATCTGCTGAAAGATCTGCAGGACAGTCTGGGGCTGGCCTATCTGTTCATCACACACAACCTGGCCGTGGTCGATTATCTGGCGCACGACGTGGCGGTGATGTACCTCGGGCGCATCGTCGAACAGGGCGCGGCGGCCGACGTGCTGCGCGCGCCGCGTCATCCGTACACGCAGGCGCTGGTGAGTGCGGTGCCGCGTATCGAGCCGCAGACCGGTCAACGCATCATCCGGCTGACGGGCGATCAGCCGTCGCCGCTCAATCCGCCGAGCGGCTGCCATTTTCATCCGCGCTGTTCGCATGCGAGTGCGCTGTGCCGCCAGACCTATCCCGCCCCGACTGATCTTGGCGATGGGCATTGGGCGCGGTGCCACTGGGTGGCAGGCCGGGTTTGAACATTTTAGAGACGGGAGTGAGATTGAATACCGGTAAACGCAGTCACAATTTCTGGATCGGCAACGCCGTATTGGCGCTGGCCATGCTGATGCTGTTTTTCATGGGGCCCTTATCCGACGCACTGGGCATCTGGGCGGCCATTCTGTGGATGGGCGTGGCCGCAGCGGGCATGGCGCTGGTGATGTCGGACAAGACGGATGAACCGCCCGCTCCCGACTGAATGGCTGCTTGTTGAATCAGGTCTTCAGGGGCGCCGGAGCAGAATCTGCTGGCCTGCGCGAATCCGGGTGCTTTTCCTGAACCCGGCATTCCACGACTTCAGATCGGCCAGGCTGACATCGAAACGCTGGGCAATGGCAAGCAGGGTGTCGCCGCGTTTGACGGTGTAATGACGAGGCTGGGCAGGTTTTCCGGAGTCGGGGGTAAAGGCGACGTGCTGGATGACTGCGGTTTTCAGGTCGGCCGCTCTGCTCAGCGGCACATGCAGCACCTGACCAACCTTGAGGATGCCGGCCAGATCGGGGTTGGCCGCGCTGAGTTGGGCGACGCTCAGGCCGTAACGGCGGGCCACACTGAACAGGGTGTCACCGCGTTCGACCTGATGCTGGCTGATGTCGGTCGGATCGGAGGACGCTGCGTGTTGCGCGACCATGCCGCGCCCCTTGACGGGAACGAGTATGGTCTGTGCCTTGACCAGCTTGCCGCGCTTTAACTGAAACTGATTGTGTTCTTCGAGGCGGGCGATGCTGGTGTTGAATTGCCTGGCTATCGCCTTGATGCGTTCGCCTCGTTGCGCGGCATAGGGTTTCCAGCTGTCCCAGCTGCCGGTTTCCAGATTGCGCTGGAATTTGTCCGTCTTGTCGACCGGGATCAGCAGGTTGACCGGCGTGTCGGAACGGATCAGGTTGCGCGGGAAGGCCGCGTTAAGGGCAATGAATTCATCGCTGTTCATGCCGGCCAGTCGGGCAGCGGAACGGATATCCAGGCTGGCGTGGACGACAACCTGACCAAAGTAGGGCTGATTGGGCAGGCTGTCGATGGTGACCCCGTACTGTTCGGGATTGCGGATGAGGTTCTTGATCGCGAGCAGCTTGGGGACATAGTGCCGAGTTTCGTCCGGCAGCGGCAGGCTGGCGTAGTCGGTCGGCAGGCCCTGGTCGAGATTTTTCTGGATCGCCCGTGCGACACAGCCCTCGCCGCAGTTGTATGCCGCGAGCGCCAGCTGCCAGTCGCCAAAATCGAGATACAGCTTGCCGAGGTAATCGAGTGCGGCATGGGTGGCGGCCGTGAAGTCGCGGCGGCCGTCATACCAGGTGTCCTGCTTGAGCCCGTAATGGCGGCCGGTGGCCGGCATGAACTGCCAGATGCCGGCGGCCTCGGAACTGGATAGCGCGGTGGGATTGAACGCGCTTTCGACCATCGGCAGCAATGCGATTTCCATCGGCATTGCGCGCCGTTCAACTTCCTGGACGATATGGAACAGATAGCGGCGCGAACGTTCGACCATGCGGCGCACATAATCCGGCCGCGCGGCATACCAGGATTCATGAATGGCAACGCGCGGATTCTGGCCGGCCTCGTCGTCGATTCTGAAGCCGCTGCGGATGCGCTGCCAGACGTCGTCCTGGTTGGCAGTATCGGCGGCTTCGCCGGTGGCTGTGGCGCCGGCGGGGTCGCTGTTCCACGCCAGGGTTTGCGTAACGGCAAGGGATTGTGCGGCAGCAGCGGGCAGGCTGAACAGAAGCATCAGCACAGCCAGGCCGAGTCGGTTCAATTTGGTTGCTGCCAATTTGATTTCAAGCACTCTGATTCCGGGCAAGACAGCCCCGTTTACTCAAGAGGCCCCATCCTAAGTGGCCGGGTGGGTATGGTCAACCGTCCCAGGCGTCCTTGGCAGCGCGAATTGCGCCGAAAACTTCGGCCGGAGCGGGATGCGGACGTTTCAGATAGTTCGCGGCAAAGGCTGTCATGTCGGGGTCATGGAAGCGCAGGAACGGGTTGGTGGCTTTTTCCAGCCCCAGGGTCGACGGCAGGGTGGGATGGCCGTGCGCGCGCAGGTCGCGGTCGCTGCGCTCGCGTGCGCGCAATGCAGGATTGTCGCCGTCCAGGGTTTTGGCGAAGTCAATATTGCTCAGGGTGTATTCATGTGCGCAGCAGACTCGGGTAGCATCGGGCAGTGCAAGAATTGAATCAAGGCTCGTGGCCATCATGGCGGGACTCCCTTCGAACAGCTTGCCGCAGCCGCAGCCGAATACGGTGTCGCCACAAAACAAAAAGCCGTGGCCGACATAGCTGATGTGGTCGAGCGTATGGCCGGGGGTGGCGATGACGTCGAAATGCAGGCCCGGTTCCGCGATGTCCACGGAATCGCCGCCGCGCAGGGCATGGGTGACGGCGGGAATGCGCGGATTGTCTGGCGCGTAAACGGCACAGTTGTAGCGTTGACGTAGCGCGGTGTTGCCGCCAGTATGGTCGCGATGATGGTGGGTGATGAGCACGGCGCTCAGGGCGAGTCGGTGCGCGTCGAGAAAGGCGCCCAGCGGCGCCGGATCGCCGGGGTCGACCGCGACGGCGTGGTGCCCGTCGTGGAGGACCCAGATGTAGTTGTCTTCGAATGCGGGCAGGGGAATGAGCGTCAGCATGGCGGGGCAGCGAAACAGGAGAGATGACTATGTTATCCAAGCTCGATGCAGGATGGTTCGAAACACCGCTGGGACAGCATTTATTGTTCCGTGAACGGCGTTACTTTGACCACGCCGTGTCGGATGTGTTCGGCTTCAATGCGGTTCAGGTGGGGCTGCCGCAGCTCGATTTCCTCCGCAACAGCCGGATTCCGCTGCAGGTGAGCTGTGCGGTCGAGGCCCCGGCCCAGGTTCGGGCCGACCCCATGTTTTTGCCGTTCGAGAACCAGTCGCTCGATCTGCTGCTGCTGCCGCACGTACTGGAATTCAGCGCCAATCCGCATCAGGTGCTGCGTGAGGCCGAGCGCGTGCTGCGTCCGGAAGGCCGCCTGGTGCTGGCCGGATTCAACCCGCGCAGCCTGTGGGGGCTGGCGCGTACGCTGAAGGGTGGTGAGCGCGGCTATCCGTGGAACGGCAGCTTCCTGAATGTGTCGCGGGTGAAGGACTGGATGGCGCTGCTGGGGCTCGAGGTGGCGGCGGGCAGCATGTGCTGTTACCGACCGCCGATCAACCGCGAGAACTGGTTGCGGC
>JBFHXL010000218.1:0-3734 GCA_041599035.1 Thiobacillus sp.
GTGATCCCGCGTTTTGCGGATGACCCGCATTTTCCCAATCCGGTGTGGGGCGCCAGGCTGCGGGATACGCCGCACGCGGCGCCAGCCGGCATGGCGGAACACCTCGCTGCCGCTCTCCACTCGCAAGGAGTAGGCCGTGCTTGTAAAGACGCTAAAGCGTCAACAACCACGCTCAACCGGCGGCTTGCCCGCGCTCCTTGAACGGGATGACGTTGTCGTCCTCCGGCTCCCTGGGTTGCTGAACACGCTGGGCGGGAAAAATGGCGGAGAACGTGCTGCCCTTGCCGGGCGTGGACTGAATGCCCAGCCGCGCGCCATGGCGGGTAAGGACGTGTTTGACGATGGCAAGCCCGAGCCCGGTGCCGCCGGTTTCGCGCGAGCGGCTGCGGTCGACCCGGTAGAACCGCTCGGTCAGACGCGGAATGTGCTCGGCGGCGATGCCTTCGCCGGTATCGGTCACGGAAAAGACGCCGTCTCCGGCCCGCTCGCGCCAGGCCAGGGTGATGTCGCCGCCTTCGGGCGTGTAGCGCACGGCATTGGACACCAGGTTTCCGAGCGCGCTGCGGATTTCCTGCAGGTTGCCTTTCAGCCCGGCGTGGCTATCGAGCTGCAGCCTGATCTGGTGGCGGCCACGACTCAGGGATTCGGCATCCGATTTCAGGACCTGCGCCAGTTCATGGACGTCGATCGACGCGTCCTTGAGGGGCTGGTCGTCGCTTTCCAGCTGCGACAGGGTGAGCAGGTCGTCCAGCAGATGCTGCATGCGCCGCGAGTGATCCAGCATCAGGTCGAAATAGCGGCGCGATTCGCTGGCAGGCAGGTCAGGCGCCTCGGCCAGGGTTTCGACGAAGCCGCCGACCACGGTCAAGGGTGTGCGCAGTTCGTGCGAGACGTTGGCGATGAAATCGCGCCGCATGGCGTCGACGCGTTCGAGATCGGTGATGTCGCGGGCAATCAGCAGCTTTTGTGATGCGCCGAACGGGACCAGCTGCAGCGAAAGGGTGATCTCGCGATTGACCGGCGATTTGCTGACCAGCGGCTGCGAGTAATCCGCCGCATCCAGAAACGCCACAAAATGTGCCTGCCGCAGGAGATAACGGATGAACTGGCCGCGGTCGCGCTCGCAGTCGAGTCCCATGTATTTGCGCGAGGCGGGGTTGCACCACTCGATCTGCTCGTTGCCGTTGAGGATGATCATGGCGTCGGGCACGGCCTGCGCGGCGTGCTCGAACTGTTCCAGCGCGTTGGTCAGCTCGCTGCGGCTGGCGCGCTGACGGCGCTGAAGCTTCTCCAGGCGGTAGAAAATATCGCCCCAGGTGCCGGTGGCGTCGGGGGGCGTCACTTCGTCCGGATTTTCCAGCCAGCGCGCCAGGCGGAATTCCTGCCACAGGCGGCGCACCATCACGATGGCCTGAATGCCCGCCAGGAACCCAAGCGCGGCCACCCAGCCGGAATCTGCCCACAGCAGCAACGCAATCAGCATGACGCTGGCCAGCACGCCGAGCGGACGCCACCAGAAACCCATATTCAGCGACCCAACGAAACCCAAGGTAAAGGGGATTATCCCACTTCAACCGAAAAGCGATAGCCCGAGCCGCGCACCGTCTGGATCAATTCGGCATGGCCGGATGGCTCCAGCGCCAGGCGCAGGCGGCGGATATGGACATCGACGGTGCGCTCTTCCACGAACACATTGTCACCCCACACCTGATCCAGCAACTGGGTACGCGAATAGACGCGCTCGGGATGCGTCATGAAAAAATGCAGCAGGCGGAATTCGGTGGGACCCAGTTCCAGCGCCTGGCCGTTCCCCTGCACCCGATGGCTGGCCGGATCCAGCTTGAGGCCATGCACGTCCACCACTTCGTCGGTCATCTGCGGCGCCCGGCGACGCAACACGGCCTTGATGCGCGACACCAGTTCGCGCGGCGAGAACGGTTTGGTGATGTAGTCGTCGGCGCCGGTATCCAGCCCCTGGATCTTGTCGCGCTCGTCGCCGCGCGCGGTCAGCATGATGATGGGGATCGGCTGATAGCGCTCATCGCCGCGCAGGCGGCGACACAAATCGATGCCCGACATGCCGGGCATCATCCAGTCGAGCAGGATGACGTCAGGCAGGGCGTTTTTCAGGTAAGCCAGCGCATGCTCGGCATCCCCCACCGCCGTGACCTGATGGCCCGCCTGCGACAGGTTGAACTTGAGCAGTTCCTGAATTCCGGTTTCGTCTTCGACCAGCAAAATATTCGCAGCCATGATGACTCCAGCAACGGGCCTGTTAACACGCCCTGGTTTCGATGGTGGTCATACTATGACAGCAGTATGACCGATTTATGACATCCGCCAGGCGCCCCTGAACCCTTGCCTGCCCGTGCGCTGGTAGAATTCCGGGGTTTTCCTCATATTCCGCCCGCCATGGATAAAACCACCCACTTCGGCTACAAGCAGGTCGCCGAATCCGAAAAAGCCGCCAAGGTCGCCGAGGTGTTTCATTCGGTTGCCTCGCAATACGACATCATGAACGACCTCATGTCGGCTGGCCTGCACCGCCTGTGGAAGCGGTTTGCCGTGTCCCAGGCGGGCTTGCGTCCCGGCATGCGCGTGCTCGACGTGGCGGGCGGCACTGCCGATCTGACCCGGCTGTTCCTGAAGGAAGTCGGCGAGACCGGCACCGTGCTGCTCACCGACATCAACTTTTCCATGCTGCGCGAAGGCCGCGACCGCATGCTGAACGAAGGCAAAACCCCGCCCAGCGTGCAGTGCGACGGCGAACGACTGCCGTTTCCCTCGAATTACTTCGATTGCATTTCCGTGGCCTTCGGCCTGCGCAACATGACGCACAAGGACCAGGCGCTGGCCGAAATGAACCGGGTGCTGAAGCCCGGTGGCCGCCTGCTGGTGCTGGAGTTTTCCAAGGTATGGAAACCGCTGGAACCGGCCTACGACCTGTATTCCTTCAAGCTCTTGCCGCTGATGGGCAAGCTGGTCGCAAAGGACGCCGACAGCTACCAATATCTGGCCGAGTCGATCCGCATGCACCCGGGGCAGGAAGAACTCAAGACCATGATGGAAGCCGCCGGCTTTGCCAAGGTCAGCTATCACAACATGACAGCCGGCGTGGTGGCTCTGCACAAGGGCTTCAAGGTTTGATTGCGCCAAGCTCGTTCACAGCGAGCCTCATCGAGCGCAGCCTCAATCACCTGCTGCAGCAATCGCCCGGCGCGGCCGAGGCGCTGCTGCGTCACGCCGGATGCAGCGTGCGCTTCGACCTGACACTCGCGCAATTCGATTTCCGCATTGCCGACGATGGCTGTTTCACCGAATCGGTGACGGACACGCCCGACGCCGTGATCAGGCCCACCGCCTCACTCTTCGCCCGCCTGCCTTTCTTCGGCCGCGAAGCACTGCGCCATGCCGAATACAGCGGTGATCCGGCGCTGCTCGCCACACTCGACCGCGTCTTCAAGCAGCTGGACTGGGATATCGAAGCCGACCTCGCGCCGCATGTCGGCGACATCGCCGCGCATCGCATTCACACGCTGGGGCAGGACGCCCTGGCCCAGGCTGCCCATGCCGTCTCCGCACTCGGTCACAACGCCAGCGAATACATGGTCGAAGAAGCCGAACTGATGGCGCGTGGCGTCGATGTGGCCCGCTTCAACCGTGACGTGGACACGCTCGCCGACGATGCCGCCCGACTGGAAGCCCGTCTGCGCTTACTGGAAGCCGCCCCCCAC
>JBFHXL010000219.1:0-3730 GCA_041599035.1 Thiobacillus sp.
CAGCGCTATAAATTATTGGCCACCCATTCGGTGGTGGCGCAGCAGTTCCGCTCGGGGCTGTGGGTGAAGGACGGCAGCACCTTCGTCAATGTGCGCGAAGTGATGCCCGACAACACCCTGCGCGGCGTCGAGATCTACGGTTTTGAGGCCGGTGGCCGACTCGGCTGGATCCGTGCGGCCGAACAGGCCAGCTGGCGCGGCGATCAGTCGTGGGACCTGCAACAGGTGCTGGAGACACGCTTCGACGCCAATGGTCTGCATGCCATTCGCAGCGCCCGTCAAAACTGGCAATCGGTGCTGACCCCCGATATTCTGAGCGTGCTGCTGGTGGCGCCGGAGAAAATGTCGGCCCGAACGCTCTGGCGCTACGTGGCGCACCTCAAGGAAAACAATCAGAAAGCCACGCGCTACGAACTGGCCCTGTGGTCGAAATTCATCAGTCCCTTCGTCATTCCGATCATGATGCTGATCGCGATGCCGTTTGCGATCCAGGGGCCACGTACGGGCGGCACCAGCAGCAAGATTTTCGTCGGCATTCTGGTGGGGCTCGGCTTCCATTTGCTGAGCCGGCTGTTCGGTCATCTGGGACTGTTGAACGACTGGCCGGTGATGGTGGTGTCCGGCCTGCCATTGCTGATTTTCCTGGCCATTGCATTGCTGGGCATCCGGTGGGTGGACCGGCGTTAGATTCATTGCCGCAGCGCCTGGCGGCCTGTTTGTGCGCAAGCCGGCCGCAAGCCAAGGTGGCCTGTGTGCACGCCCTGCAGGCAGACTGGCTGGCCGGGCGCATCGATCCGGCTGTTGCGGCAGAACGCGTGCCCATCGGGCAGCCGGGGCACCCGGAAAAACCCTTGCTTGTTCCGCCGCAGCAGGTGTCACGTCGCCGCGTCGATACCCGCGCCGGGCGCGCGGTACTGGTCCATGCGCTGGCGCATATCGAATTCAACGCCATCAACCTGGCGCTCGATGCGGCGCATCGCTTTGCCGGCATGCCGCCCCGGTATTACGCCGACTGGTTGCGGGTGGCGGATGAAGAAGCCCGCCATTTCGATTTGCTGAACGCGCATCTGGCGACGCTCGACCATGCTTACGGCGACTTCCCCGCGCATAACGGGCTGTGGGACATGGCGCTGAAAACCGCGCATGATCCGCTGGTCCGCATGGCACTGGTGCCGCGTGTGCTGGAGGCGCGCGGGCTTGATGCCACACCGCTCATCGCCGCCAAGCTGAAGGCTGCGAAGGACCGGCGCATGGTCGAGATTCTGGCCATTATCGAGCGTGATGAAATCGGCCATGTTGCGATCGGGAACGTCTGGTTCGGCTGGCTGTGCGCAGCGCGCGGGCTGGAACCCGAGGCGACGTTTCGCCGCTTGCTGCGGGAGTTCGATGCCCCGGCACTGAAGCCGCCGTTCAATCTGGCCGCCCGCCGCGCGGCGGGCTTCAGCGAGTCCGAACTCGACTGGCTGGCTACCCTTTAGGCTTCACAGCCCCAGCGTAGTCGCGGATAGGCTGGCCGGCGCGCGCTGCCACATGGCCTCGAAGCTCTGGTGCAAGGGGGATGCGCTGCCGGGGTCGTCCGGGTGCAGCGTCCCGTGCACCGCTGCCTTGTCGGCACGAATCAGCACGCCATGCCGGTCGGCCAGCACGAACGCCTGGTCGGGGTGCGGCATGTCGGGGTCGGTCTGGCGGATTTCGATGACATGGCCAAAGTCGCGCACCAGTTGCATCAGACGGGGATGCGCGCTCGCAACGTGGCTGATATCGTCGAGCAGCATCTCGATGCGCCGTCCGCCTGCGGCGACACACAGGGCACGCAGGCTTGCGTGGCGCGGCTGATGGTCGATCTCGAGCAGGCTCAGGTCATGGTCGTAGAGCCGCAGCTGGCGCAGCGTGCCGGCCAGCAGGTCATCGAATGCGGCGCGAAATTCGGCAGGGGTTTCAAAGGTTTTCATGGCGTGTGCGTGTACCGGTGGCCGGGCAGGAAACGGGCGGGACTCATGCCGCCGGGCAAGGTCCCCATCATAAAAATTATTATAGCGATGCAAACGAACTTGCCCTGTTAAAATGCTGCCGAAAAATACATGGCGGAGTAACTGATGCTAAAAGCTGGAGATCGTGCGCCGGACTTTTCAAATCCTGACGCAGACATGAATATCGTCAAGCTGTCCCAGTTTCGGGGCAAAACGCTGGTGCTGTTTTTTTATGTGCGCGACGACACGCCGGGCTGCACCGCCGAGGCGATCGAGTTTTCCGAACTGGAAGGCGACTTCGTCAAGCTTGGTGCCCGGGTGCTCGGGGTGTCGCGCGATGATTGCATCAAGCATGGCGAGTTTCGCGACAAGCACGGCATCAGCGTGCCGCTTCTGGCCGACAAGGAGCAAACGACTTGTGCGGCTTATGGCGTATTGCAGGACAGGGAAGTGGATGGCGTCATGCGTAAAGGCGTCGTGCGCTCCACTTTCATCATCGACAAACAGGGCGTCATCCGTCACGCACTGTACGGCGTTTCCAGCCGCGGCCACGCGGAAGAAGTGCTTCTACTGGTAAAGGAACTCAATTGAATATCGGCAAAGATACCGTCGTCACCCTCACCTACATTGTCAGGGATATGGAGGGTGCCCTGCTGGAGGAGAGCGACGAACCGGTCAGCTACCTGCATGGCGGCTACGACAACATTTTTCCGCTGGTGGAGTCGGCGCTGGAAGGCAAGGCAGCAGGCGACAGCATTGATCTGAAATTGCAGCCGGCCGACGCCTTTGGCGAACTCGATGAAGAGCTGGTGCGCCTGGAGTCGCGCGACGGGTTTCCCGCCGAAATCGAGGTGGGCATGCAGTTCGTCGGCTCGCCGGTCGATGGCAGCGAGGAAATGCTCTACACCGTGACCGCCATCGTGGAAGACAAGGTGGTGGTCGACGGCAATCATCCGTATGCGGGCCAGGCCGTGCATTTTTCGTGTACCGTGACCGATGTGCGTGCGGCGACGGCAGACGAGATCGCGCATCGCCATGCGCATGGCGCCCACGGCCATCACCATCATTGATCGGGGTGTGGCGCTGATCTGGGCATCAAATTGCGCCGGGCTGCTAAAATGCCCGGCTAACCCGTTTTCTATGGTTGTCAAATGAAAACCACCTTCCTCGACTTCGAGCAGCCGATTGCTGAACTCGAAGCCAAGATCGAAGAATTGCGCTTTGTGCAGGACGATTCCGCACTGGATATTTCGGAGGAAATCCGGCGCCTGCAGAAAAAAAGCCAGACGCTGACCAAGGACATCTACGCCAAGCTGAACGCCTGGCAGGTGTCGCAGGTGGCGCGTCATCCACAGCGACCCTATACGCTGGATTATGTGCAGGGGCTGTTTACCGATTTTTCCGAATTGCGCGGTGACCGCGCCTATGCGGATGATGCGGCGATCGTCGGCGGCATGGCGCGCTTCAACGGTGAGCCGGTGATGGTGATTGGCCACCAGAAAGGCCGCGACACCAAGGAAAAAATCTACCGCAATTTCGGCATGCCGCGCCCCGAGGGTTACCGCAAGGCACTGCGACTGATGCGGCTGGCCGAAAAGTTCAAGCTGCCGATTTTCACCTTTATCGATACGCCCGGCGCCTACCCGGGCATCGGCGCCGAGGAGCGCGGCCAGTCCGAAGCCATCGCACGCAATCTGTATGTCATGGCCGAACTGCAAACCCCGATTATCTGTACCGTCGTCGGCGAGGGCGGGTCGGGC